>JAURKN010000035.1 GCA_030831725.1 Ferruginibacter sp. | reverse complement strand
TTTACATCATGCCTTCCATTTTGTTTTCTACCAACAGGCAAAATCTTGAAATCATCGCAAACGATATCAATTGGCCTTCAGCAAAAGAATGGATGCAGATGATTGTAACCTTTTGTTTAAGCAGTTTCGCCTGGATTTTCTTTAGGGCTTCAAGCATGCAAGATGCCTGGGGTTTGATCTCTTCGATTGGAAGAACAAATGGAAAAATAGATCAATTGAGTTCAGCTTATCCATTGGCTTCCATAGGTATTCTGCTTTTATTTGAATGGAGCAACAGAAAGACAAACATTCCATTTTCTAACCTGAAAAACAAATGGGTAAGATATTTGGTTTATCTGATCATCTTGTTCCTGATTTTTATGATGGGTGCTTTCGTAAATCCAAGAAGCTTTATCTATTTTCAGTTCTGATGAAAAAATTCCTCAAACATATCGGTTTGTTTTTTATCGTTTCATTCGCGATACTCTTTGCATATGCACAGTTTTGTGAGTGGTTTTTCAATTTGAAAGATTATTTTCCGGATGATAGTCGGAGATCGTGGGCCATGAAACAAAAAAATGGAAACTATGACTATGCCGTTCTTGGTTCGAGCAGGGCAGAAGGAGCCTTCGATATGCAATTGTTGGATTCTGTCACACTACAAAAAGGGATCAATATCGCATCAAATGGGTCCGGCTTCGTAGACAACTATCTTGTTTTTTATAGCTTTCTCAAAAATAACAATCACATCAAGACGCTTTATCTTCAAGTCGACAATTACTCATTGGATCCTGAGGCCAATTTCAGCAATGCATTCCATGTGTTCAACTTTTTACCTTTTTGGAAAGACACGGTATATCAGCAACCTATTCAACATTATCTCTCGGAAAAGGATAAACTCATTTTTACAAAAACGCCATGGCTCAGATACTATGTTTACAACAAATATTTTTCACCGATTGAAGTCAGCAGGCGCATTTTGCTCAGCCGCAAGAAAAGCAAAAGAATGGACCAGAAATTAAAAGGAAGTCCTGATGTCGCAACATCCAACATGGATAGCGCCCGTTTTATTTACAAGCCAGGTTCGGACACTTTTAAGATCAATCCGTTTGATGTGACCTACATGGAGAAGATATTTGAATTGTGCAGAGAAAACAATATTGAAATAAGATGTTTCACAGCTCCTGATTTTGTCGGACAACGCACACGTTTTTCCAACTATGCATCAACAGAACAAAAGCTTCATCAAATATTGAAAAAGAATGGTCTTTCGTTGATGCCGATGGCTTTCAATGAAGCACAAATGAAAGATATGAATCTGTTCAAGGATCCGGAACATTTGAATGGCTCAGGCGTTTGGATTCACACAATGGCATTTGCTGGGATGGCCATTACAAAGCAATAAATTTCCAATCAGTTATTAATAGATATGTACCAATCAGAATCTCAAATCAGGATACACTATGCGCTTACCGACAAGATGGGCGTAGTATATCATGGTCATTATGCTCAATTTTATGAAATAGGCAGAACCGATGCCATTAGGAAACTGGGCATGAGCTATAAGGATATCGAAGCGACGGGGGTAATTATGCCTGTTGTGGAAATGAACTGCCGATTTTTCCAACCCGCCCGATATGATGATGTTATCACAGTTACAACAACCTTGAAAGAACTACCGGAAAGCCATAAAGTCATTTTTCATGGAGAGATAAAAAATGAAAATGGACAATTGCTTTCATCAGCAAATGTGACCATGTATTTTATGAAAGCCGAAGACATGTCGAAAAGCAAAATGCCCGAAGAATTATATAGAAAGCTAGAACCTTTCTATAAATCAGTTTCCTGACATTCCATCTACGCTGAATTTGCCGGGTCCTAGCATAAGAATCGTCAGATATGCACCCAAATACAATGTGGCATTTGAACCATCTCCTAAAATATCCATATTGTGTGCTTTGAACAAGGCAACGCCCATGCAGATGACCAGTGGTATGGCAGACATACGGGTGAAAAGTCCTAAAACAAGGAATAACGCACAGAAAAACTCGGCAAAAATCACCAAAATGAGAGATGTGGTGCTTCCCAAGCCCATGAAGTTCATAAATTCATTCTTCATTGAAGAGAATCCAATCAGTTTATCATATCCATTCGTCATCATGAGAATTCCAAAAACAAGGCGCATCAACAACATCGCAACATTGAAAGCTCCTGCGGAATAATTGGTGGACATCAGTTTTCTCATTTCTTAAGGTTTGGTTTTTGATTTGATAATGAAGCTACAATTTACAAACTTTCTTTTATCAAACCATTAACATCGAGATTCCGTAAGTTTTCCGTTTTTTACAACTTTTGCGATATGTGCATAGTTTTTTTTTAAGGTAAACTGCGCCTGAGCTAATTTGCAGTCACTACGATAAACCCATTATACATGCAAAGACTACATCTTTTGCTTTTTCTTGCTGTTTTTTCCACAGCTTCCGTATTCTCACAGCCCAGCCATCTTATCACAGATCCTGAAAATGATTTCAAAGGCATCAGAACGCTGATGTTGCAAAAAAAATACGAAGAAGCATATCCCTTGCTGAAAGAAGCAAAAATGGAATTGCAAAAACATCCCGGTAACAAAGAACAGTATATCAAAGACGATGTCGATTTCTTTTTTGCACAGTGTGAATTGGGATTGCTCATCGAATCAGGGGAATCAGAGGCACTTTTATATTTTGACTACAGCAATAATGAGCTTAGAAAGAAAATGCTTCGTTTTTATTTGGGGCATTTCTATTTCCAAAAAGAGAGATACGAAAATTGTATCACACAGCTGGAGTCAGCAACGATTCACAATCTCACCAACGAAGAAATTGCCGACCTTAAATTCGAATTGGGTTATGCCTATTTTCATGAAAAGAAATTTGATCAGGCCAAACCGCTCTTCAACGAGATTCATCAGATCAGTACACACAAATATTACTTGCCTGCAAATTATTATTATGGCTTCATCAGTTATTTTCAACATGACTACCAGGAAGCTATGTTATCTTTCAGAAGGATAGAAAGAGATGAAAGATACAATCCGGTTGTGCCTTATTATGTGGCAGAGATTTTTTACGCACAGGATCAAAAAGAGGATGCATTAATTTATGTGGACAGTGTATTGAGCGAGCCCGGGGCGGCATATTACCGTAAAGAACTGGAGCTCATGAACGCTCAACTGTATTTTGAAAGAAAGCAATATCAAAGAGCTTTACCGCTTTTTGAATCTTTTGCTGCTAAAAATGAGAAAATCACCAAAGAGATTCTGTACGAATTGAGTTTTTGTTATTACAAGAACAACAACGCTACAGAAGCGATCAAAGGATTCCGCGAGTTAAGCAACGAAAAAGACTCCATGGGTCAGAACAGCATGTACATCCTCGGAGAACTTTATCTCAAAGCAGGTGACAAACCCAATGCCAGATCCGCTTTTCTTTTTTGTGCCAACAATAACAGTAATGCGGAACAAAAAAGAATTTCCACTTTAAACTATGCCAAGCTTTCTTATGAATTGGGCTTCCAGGATGTAGCATTGGATGAGGTGAAAAAATACATTGTCGCGTATGAGTCTTCGGCCAACAATGCATCAGATTTGAATGCAACACAATTGGTGGAAGCCAAAGAGCTACTTATGTCCATCCTTGCTAAAACAAATGATTTTGAAGAAGGTATCCGAATTTATAAAACCTTGAATCAGACATCCGTATTCGCTAGGCAGGTGTATGCGAGATTGCTCTTCGGACAAGCCATGCAATTGCTGAATGACAGAAGAATCGATCAGGCAGAAGAAGCTTTGACAAAAATCATCAATAATGATGCGGCTGAGCTTGTTATCCCATATGCTTATTTCTGGCTTGGAGAGATCTCATATCAAAAACAGAAATACGCGGATGCCATTCGCATGATCAATCAATATCTTAACAAATCCACCTTGCCTTTGGGTGATGCAAATTCAACCCATGCTTATTTCAATCTGGGATATTGTCATTTTCAGGAAACGAATTACGCTGAAGCGCTAAAGTCATTTGAAAAAGTGGCTAGTGTTACAAAGACAGGTTTGACGATTCTTGAGCAAGATGCCATACTCCGACAAGCAGACTGTCATTATATGCTCAGGGATTACCCCAAAGCCAAAACGATGTATCAGACCATAGCAAACGGGAAATATGCACAATCCGACTATGCGACATATCAACTCGCCATGATTACGGGCGTGAAGGATAACGAGGAGAAACTCAAACAATTGAAAACCCTATTGGCCAACTATCCCAATAGCCAATGGGTGACAGAATCCAGATTGGAAATGGCGCAAACCTTGTTGTCGTTGGAACGATATGCCGATGCTATTCCCTATTTGAAAGAGCTTACTGTTTCCCAACAGTCAGTGTCTGTAAAACCAAGGGCTTATCTGAAACTGGGTGTGGCGTATTACAACAACAACGACAATGCCTCCGCACTAACCACATTCAAATCCTTGTTGAAACAATATCCGCAATCTTCTGAGGCGGAAGAAGCTACTTCCATCATACGAGATATTTGTGTGGAGGATGGAGAACCGGCTAAATACCTTGCCATTATGAAGGAGAACGGACTATTTGTTCAGAATTCCGAGGCTGACTCGTTAAGCTTCACATCTGCGATGCTGAAATATGAGTCAGGGAAATGGACTGAAGCCGTAAAGGGTTTCAAAGATTATGTGGCTGAGTATCCACAAGGTGCCAACCTGGTAAAAGCCTTGTATCATTCAGGTGTTTCTTTGTTGAAACTCAAAGACAGTACTGCTGCCATGGAAAGTTTCTCAGCGGTTAGCCAAAAAGGCATCAGCGAATGGTTTGATGATGCGAATTTGGAACTTGCCAGAGATGCTTATTTCAGACTCGCAGATTATTCC
>JAURKN010000034.1 GCA_030831725.1 Ferruginibacter sp. | reverse complement strand
TGCAAAAGCCCAAACAATTTTTTGGTGCTGCCAGAAAAATTGAAAACGGAGGATCGCTTACCATCATCGCAACCGCGTTGGTGGAAACAGGAAGCAAAATGGACGAAGTGATTTTCGAAGAGTTCAAAGGAACGGGTAACATGGAATTGCAATTGGAGAGAAAGCTTTCCAACAAGAGAATTTATCCTGCTATCGATATTGTCTCATCGTCTACGAGAAGAGACGACTTGTTGCTCGATAAAGAAACGTTCCAGCGCATGTGGGTGTTGAGAAAGCACATGGCAGATATGAATCCCGAAGAAGCCATTTCTCTTTTGTTGAAAAACATGAAGGGAACCAAAGACAATGCGGAGTTCCTGACTTCCATGAACGGATAAAAAATAATTTAAAAGCGCAAAAGCCAAATTCAGTTTGGCTTTTTTTATTTCCTAGAAAAAAATCAAATCTCATTACCTTTCTACAAATTTCCATAGGAAGTTCATGATAAAAAAAATAACGATAACAGAGCTTGTTGATATGTTGGATGAAGTTCCCGTGTTTGACGTTCGGAGTCCCGGTGAATACAACCACGCACATATCCCTGGCGCATATTCTTTGCCGTTATTTAATGACGAGGAGAGGGCTGTCGTAGGTACCGCATATAAACAGAAAGGAAAACAACCCGCCATCAAGACCGGATTGGATTATTTCGGAATCAAAATGAAAGCCATGGTGGAAGAGGTTGAAAGCATAATGCAATCAATATCGCCACAACAAAAAAAAATTATCGTTCATTGCTGGCGTGGAGGAATGAGAAGCGCCGGTGTGGCTTGGCTTTTGGATTTATATGGATATGAGGTTCATACCATTGTCGGAGGATATAAGTCATTTCGAGGATGGACCATCAAACAATTTGAGCAAGAGCATTCTTTCCATGTACTGGGAGGATATACGGGAAGCGGGAAAACATATGTTTTGAAGGCGTTGTCTGAAAAAGGAAAACCCACCATTGATTTTGAGGGTCTAGCAAACCACAAGGGATCTGCTTTTGGTGCTATTGGAATGCCCGAGCAACCTACTCCGGAAATGTTTGAAAATAGGCTTGCCTTGTGTTTACACAAACAGCGTGTTTTATTTCCAGGTCAATCAGTATGGATAGAAGACGAGTCTCAAAGAATCGGAGGCATCAACATACCTCACAACCTTTGGGCAACCATTAGGAAACAACCTGTATATTTCATTGACATTCCCTTTTCGGAACGATTGAAACATATCGTCTCCGAATATGGCTCTCTCGAAACGGAGAAGCTGATTATTGCGGTTTCCAGAATTCAAAAAAGATATGGACCGAACGAAACAAAGACAACCATTCAGGATTTGTCCGAAGGAAAAATCGAATCCGCTTTCTCACAATTATTGAAATATTATGATAAAGCGTATGAAAAATCCTTGCATAATCGTGAAAATATCAGTTTATTGCTGCGCAAAAAACCATTTGATCTGGTTAACCCAGAAATAATATCAGACGCATTAAGCGTCATTTAATCACAAATATGAATACCCCCGAAACGTTAACCTCTTTTTCCAGAAGTTCCGGATGCGGTTGTAAGATCGCACCTTCCATATTGCAGGAAATCATCGGAGACTCTGATATCAACACCCTATTTCCGAACTTGCTGGTTGGAAACAACACCAATGATGATGCAGCGGTAATGCAGATTTCAGATGAATTGTCCATCATCTCCACCACAGATTTTTTTACTCCAATCGTAGATGATGCATTCGACTTTGGAAGAATAGCAGCTTCTAATGCAATCAGTGATGTGTATGCGATGGGAGGAAAACCCATTATGGCGATCGCTATTTTGGGGTGGCCCATTGATAAACTCCCCGTTTCCATGGCTAACGCCGTTTTGGAAGGTGCTCGTTCCATCTGTAAAGAGGCTGGCATTCCGCTTTCCGGCGGACACAGCATAGACGCCCCCGAACCTTTTTTCGGACTTAGTGTAAATGGTGTGATTCATCCAAATAGCATCAAGAAAAACAATACAGCACAAAAAGATGATCTCCTGTTTCTGACAAAACCGATTGGTGTAGGTATCTTATCGGCTGCCATGAAAAAAGCGCTTATCCAAAAAGAGGAAGCGGAAACCATGATTACCCAAATGACAACGCTGAATAAGTTCGGCCATATTCTGGGCGACAAAAAATGTGTTACCGCCATGACGGATGTTACCGGATTCGGATTACTGGGTCACGTTATGGAGATGGCAACAGGTTCTCATTTGTCTGTAAGATTGAATTATTCCTCAATACCTATTTTGCAAGCATCGAAATCATATGCGGCACAAAGGGTGGTTCCGGATGCCACATTTCGCAACTGGAACAGCTATCAGAAAAACACGATTTTTGAACAAGGTGTAAATGTAATGGAGGCTTTCCAATTGTTACCGGATCCGCAAACAAACGGTGGTTTATTGTTTAGTGTTCATCCAGCACATCTTTCCGAAATTCAATCTTTGATGAAAGAACACGGACTACAGGATTTTATACAACCAATCGGACAGTTTTCAGAAGAAAAGGAAAAGAGGGTTTATGTTTTACCCTAACAGATTTGAATAGGAGAGTTCTTAAAAAATCAAATGCTCTTTGTTTTTTATTTTATCATGACTCATCTCATCGATGAACTGTAAAGCAGGCAGGGTTCTCAGTGTTTGTTTTAACGAAGACAATTCAGCATTGTTTACCTCGTCCCCCTTGATCAGCCATAAGAAATCAAGGTTTCTGAATTCCGGTAGTAGATACTCTCCCGCATTTTGGTTGTGATATAAATAATGAGTAAGCGTTGTACTTGGAATCCTGTATTCATAGACCGAAAAAAAATAACTTCTGGATTTTCTGATCATTTCTATTTCAAGCTCCGGATTCAGTCGAAAAGTATATCCCAGCATCTCATTCATTTGCCATACAAACTGATAGTTTTTAATAGAAGCAACGATTCCCATCAAGTGGGTTTCTTCAAAAAACTCATCAGCTAAACTTTGTATGTTTATTTTCAACTTCATGAAACAGAAAACAATTATAAATTAATAATTAAGGATTGGTGATTAAAATGAAAACAATAAACATACCGATGAACTGAAATTACAAACAATTTGTTGGCACACAAAATCACATTCGGCACGTAGAAGCTAAAAAGTGATCGATAGCTCTACGATTTGTTCTCCTCTTTTCAACTTTACGGTTGTTGTTTCTCCCTTGTTGAATTTGTTAAGCGCTTTCATATAACCTTGAACATCGCTGAATCGATTCTCGCCAAGTTGCATGATCACATCTCCGACAAGCACCCCAGCTTTTTTAGCCGGTTTGTTTTCACTCACACCTTCTACCAGCACTCCATCACCCGAAAAAGTATAGTCAGGCATAATGCCCATCGTTACCTTAAAGGCGCTTTTACCCATACTCACTTCTCTTGTTTTTGTAAACACCATTTCTTCATTTGTTGAAGTAGATATAACGTAACGGATAAGGTTCATAATTTTTAAAACACCCGCATAGTTTATTTTTTCCGGCAGGTCTGAGGGCTTGTGATAATCGCTATGTGTGCCCGTAAAGAAAAAGAGAACAGGTATGTTCTTTTTGTAAAACGATGTGTGATCACTAGGTCCGGAGCCGGAACTATCCACTTTAATGGTAAACCCTTGCTCATTCAATCGAATCATTTTCCCCCAGGAAGGAGACGTGCCAAAGCCGCCTACGGTTATGGCATTGGTGCTATCGTTCAGCCTCCCAATCATATCCATATTAATCATGTAAAGAACAGAAGAAAGAGGAACGGTCGAGTGTTCTACAAAATACTTAGACCCATATAGCCCGAGTTCTTCTCCAGAAAAAGCCAAGAAGAGATAGTTGTACTTTTTGTCACCTTCTTTTTTTAATATTTTGCTCAGCGACATCAAGGCTGCTGTGCCGCTTGCATTATCATCTGCTCCGTGGTGAACCATAGGTTCATTTCCCGAGTACAGAGAGTTGTGGTCTTCACCGTATCCAAGGTGGTCGAAATGAGCCCCCAGAACAATCGTTTGTGCTGCACCGTTATCAATCATCCCTACGACGTTTGTCCCGTTTCTGTATGTTTCGGTAACGTTGATTTGAAGTGATATCTCCGGCTTTTGATTTTTGTTTTCAGAAAAAAGAGAAACATTGTTGTTGCGGACAAAGATGACAGGAATGCCAATTTTTGATTTCTTGCTTTTCGAGTCGAAACCCATTGAGAGTCCGGAGTCGGCGCTGTTGAACAAGATCAGCAATTTGAGATTGTGGGTTTGCGCAATAGCCACACAGGCTTCATATACATCATTTTCGAAATCACCATGAGGACTTGCTTTGGCGGATTCCCATTTTTCTTTCAGATCAAATAACAGAACATCATCAGATGTAACAGGAATCTCAAGTTTTGCATCTGACGAATAAGCCATCGGAGCGTAATCCACTCCTTGAATTAGTGTTTTCCCATTCACCACTACCTTTTCATTCTCCGCAGTTTTTAATCCTTCCAATACGCGGAAGGATTGAAAAAAGCCATTGCTATCCCCTTTGGGAATCAGGCCGTTTTTTTCAAAAGCTGTTTTTACATATTCTGCAGCCATTTTTTCACCGGCAGTACCGGTTCTTCTGCCTTCCAGCTTATCATCTGCGAGGTAGCAAACATCGCGTTT
>JAURKN010000033.1 GCA_030831725.1 Ferruginibacter sp. | reverse complement strand
GCAAAAATGATTGGAAAGTCTATCAAATCCGTTTTTCCTGGAACTGTAGTAAAGGTAGAAAGTGATTTGATCGGTGCATCAAAATCAGTATGTGGATATGATAAAGGTATCGTGAGTATTTTGGGTACGGGTTCAAATTCCTGTTACTACAACGGAAAAAGAGTTGTCAAAAACAGCCCGGGACTTGGCTATGTTTTAGGGGATGAAGGAAGCGGGGCGTATTTGGGGAAAAGGGTGATTCAGCATTTTTTATATCAAACATTCGATCCGGACCTGATGGACCGCTTTTCTGCAAAATACAAAACGGATATCACCGAAATTTTGGAAACGGTCTACAAAAAGCCACTGGCCAACCGTTATCTCGCAGGTTTTACCGGTTTTTTAATTGAAAACAGGGGACATTTCATGATTGAGAATATCATAGAAGATGGTTTCAATGATTTTTTCTTCAATCATATATACAAATACCGCGAAAGCTGGACTTTACCAATTCACTTTGTTGGAAGTGTGGCATTCGGTTTCAAGGATGTTTTGAAAGAACTGTGCGAAGCCTATGAATTGCAGCTTGGCAAGGTAATTAAAACGCCCATGGATGGGCTGATTGAATTTCATAAGAAAGATTATAAATAATTGATAATCATTAATTTATAATTTTGAATTGCTTTTACTCGTATAACTTTAAGGCACAAACGAGCTCATTCTTTTTTTCAATTCTGATGGGTGTGGAAATTTCACAAAAAATTAGGAAAGAAAATCTTTGGATGTAAGCAACATGTTAAGTAACTTGTATCCATTCTCACGAAAAAAAACACAAACAAATACCCAGCTTATGAACAACAAATTTTTACTCACAGCATCATTGATCGCGGGTTCATTGTTCTCTCAGGCTCAACAGAGCAAATTGGCATATGCCATTACTGGAGATGGCAACAATGATTACATCTGGATGAACATTCGTCAGGTTGATTTGAACACCGGTGAAGTTGTAAAAACACTTTTCGAGCGCAGCAAGACTTCATTTCAGATCACAGATGTGAATTCTCAATCGGCAAAAAACCAAACGAGTTTCGCAAACGAAAATATTTTCACTACGCCTGCATACCCAACCGGAACAATGGTGGCTGCTGCGGCTTTTGACAAAAGAACCAATAAGTTGTTCTTCACGCCGATGCGTAAGAATGAACTCCGTTGGTTGGATCTGAGCGCTGCAAATGAAACGCCAACATTCTACACATTACCATTTGTAAATGCCGGAAGAACCGAAGATATCAATGATGAAGCGGCTAACATCACCAGAATGGTAATCGGAGCGGATGGCAATGGTTATGCCATGAGCAACGACGGTAATCATTTCTACACGTTCACAACAGGTAAGAAAACCACTATCAAAGAGCTCGGAAACATCATTGATGCTGAGTCTAATAATGGTACTTCTATCCATAACAAATGCAGCAGCTGGGGAGGTGATATGATTGCTGATGCATTTGGAAAATTGTATGTCATTTCTGCCAACCATAATGTTTTTCTGGTTGACATCGATACAAGAATCGCAACCTACAAAGGAAACATCCAAGGCCTTCCTGCAGGTTTCACCACTAACGCAGCTGCTGTAAACGAAGAGGGTGAAGTAGTATTGGCAAGCGCGAATCTGTTCGATGGTTATTACAAAATGAAAATCACCGACCTGAAAGCGGTAAAAATGGTTGGTAGCAATGTTAAATTCAACACATCTGATTTTGCAAATGCTAATCTCCTGTTCCAAAAAGAGGCAAATAGCCTTTTGAATAGCAAAGTAGTTCCTACGGCTTCCGTTCCCGTTGATGCGAAAGTGTTCCCTAATCCGGTAACCAACTCTTCTTTCAACATTCTTTTCGATAACGCAAAAGAGGGACGCTACCGCATTATTCTTTCTGATTTGGCCGGAAGAAACCTCTTGACTAAATCAGTTCGACTTGTGAAAGGAACTCAAATTGAAAAAGTGAATACAAACGCTAACATGGCAAAAGGTGTTTATTTTGTCAAAGTAATCGATGATCAGAACGCGATAATCATCAACGAAAAAATCGTCATTCAATAATTTACCAGGGTTAATAAGTCAGAGGCTGTTGAAAGACAGCCTCTTTTTATTTGTATACTGGCCTTGATTGAATTTGTTTGTGTGAACACGATGGGGTAAATTTGCCTACTTAAAAAATGAGAATATGAGACAGATTGCGTTTCGTGAAGCCCTTCGTGAGGCAATGCAGGAAGAAATGAGAAGAGACGAGCGTGTTTTCTTGATGGGTGAAGAAGTGGCGGAATACAACGGAGCCTACAAGGTAAGTCAAGGTATGCTTGATGAATTTGGAGAAAAGAGAGTTATCGATACGCCTATCGCTGAGTTGGGATTTTCTGCGATCGCTGTAGGTGCTGCTCAAAACGGACTTCGTCCGATTGTTGAGTTCATGACATGGAATTTTGCCGTATTGGCTCTGGATCAAATATTGAACACAGCTTCAAAAATGTTGGCCATGAGTGGCGGTCAGGTGGGTTGTCCGATTGTTTTTCGCGGAGCCAATGGAAGTGCGGGACAGCTGGGAGCACAACACTCAACCGCTTTTGAAAGCATGTATGCGAACATACCCGGTATTAAAGTGATATCAGTGAGCAATCCATATGATGCGAAAGGACTTTTGAAGTCTGCAATCCGTGATGATGATCCTGTTGTTTTTATGGAGAGTGAACTCATGTATGGCGACAAAGGAGAGGTGCCTGAAGAAGAGTATCTTATTCCGATCGGGAAAGCCAATGTTGTAAGAACAGGAAAAGACGTCACCATCGTTTCTTTCAATAAAATGATGAAAGTGGCCCTCGGAGCTGCTGAAGAATTGGCTAAAGAGCATATCGAAGCAGAAGTGATTGATTTGAGAACCATACGTCCACTTGATTGGTTCACCATTTTGGAGAGCGTCAAAAAGACAAACAGACTTGTCATAGTAGAAGAGCAATGGCCTTTTGCATCTGTATCATCCGAAATTTCATATCGTATTCAAAAGGAGGGCTTTGATTATTTAGATGCTCCGATTCGCAGAATCACATCAGCAGACGCGCCTATGCATTATGCGCCAAATTTAGTTGCTGCTTACCTACCTGATGTTACCCGCACAGTAAAGCTGGTCAAGGAAGTGATGTATATGAACAAATAGTTCCCATAAGCGTTAAATCATCATGATTAGATTCGTATGGATTGGCTTGATTTCATTTGTGCTTAACCTGCACAATCTACATGCCCAAAGAATCTATGCGACAGCGTTTTATGGTGCCTCATATTACAAAGGCGACCTTCAGGAAAGGAGTCTGTATTTCTTTCAATCCAGATCCGCTTTTTCATTCGGATTCAATGTGGAAGTTACTTCCAGAATATTTATCAAAGCAGAGTTTTCAACCGCAACACTTTACGCAAGTGACCGGTACAATCCCAAAAACAGACTCAGAAATCTTAGTTTTTACTCAAGCGTGGATGAATTCAGTGTTGTCGGAGAATACAACGCATTCGATCTGAATGAATACGCCGTAACTCCATTTGTCTACGCAGGTTTGGGTTATCTCAAATTCAACCCTTACGAAATTCTTCCTGATGGTGCGAGGGTTTATTTATCGGAGCTTGATACCGAAGGACAGGGTTTTTATCAAGATCGAAAAAAATACAATCTCAATACATGGTGTGTGCCTCTTGGAGGTGGATTGCAATGGCGGGTTTCAAAAAAACTGAGACTGGCTGCGCAGATTGGTTTTCGCATTACAGGAACGGATTACATTGATGATGTAAGCACCACTTATGTAGATAAAGATTTATTGCAACAAAAGAGAGGGGCCAATGCAGTCGCATATGCATATAGGGGAGATTTGTTGACAGGTGGTCAACCTTATCCTGCAGCTGGAACGCCGAGAGGTAATCCGGATGATAAAGACATGTATGTATTTGCCGGAGGATCTATCCGCTATCTTCTTGAGGCCCACGGAAATCGTAAAGAAAGAAAAGTACAAAAGGATCGTCATCACATGGCTTGTCCAAAACTCTGACTATAAAACAAAATATCGATGGCCTACAAAAGTCTTGAAGCGTGTTTGTTGGATCTTGAAAAAAATGGTCATTTGGTCAGAGTGAAAGAGCAAGTGGATCCCAATCTGGAAATGGCAGCCATACAACACAAAGTGTATGCGGCTTCAGGACCGGCGTTGCTTTTCGAAAATGTCAAAGGAACAAAATACAGGGCCGCATCCAATATTTTCGGAACATTAGATCGCTCGAAATTCATTTTTAGGGATACGTTGAAATGGGTGGAGAAACTGATCGAACTTAAGAATGATCCGATTTCAGGGTTTAAAAAACCCTTTGAAACCTTAGGGGCAGCTTGGAATGCAAAACATGCCTTACCGCTTAAGAATCCAATTGTCAGTCCGGTTCTTTTCGAAAAAATCAAAATCAGCGATCTCCCTCTAATCAAACATTGGCCAATGGATGGGGGAGCGTTCGTAACGCTTCCTCAGGTTTATTCGGAGGATATTGAAAATCCAGGAATCATGCATTCCAATCTTGGTATGTACCGGATTCAGCTTAACGGGAATGAGTATACGCCTGATGAGGAAATAGGGTTGCATTATCAGTTGCATCGTGGCATTGGTGTTCATCAATCGAAAGCGAATAAACTGGGAAAACCCTTTAAGGTCAGTGTTTTTGTCGGAGGTCCGCCTTCACATACGGTATCAGCCGTTATGCCACTTCCTGAAGGGATGAGTG
>JAURKN010000032.1 GCA_030831725.1 Ferruginibacter sp. | reverse complement strand
GAGTTGAAATTCACAAGTAATTCCCGCTTTTCTTTCAAAAAAAAACGAATAAGCGTTAGTTTTGTGCAAACGAGCAATGTCCAAGATCATCACTTCCAAAAACAGAACCAAGCGCGAGACGATTACCCTTCGCGCTGCGGCATTGTTTCGCAAAAAAGGTTTTGCGGGAACTACCATGCGTGAGCTCGCAGAGGAGATGGGCATAGAAGCATCAAGTTTGTATAATCATATTGGTTCTAAGTTTGAGATGCTTGAAGAAATTTGTTTTCGGGTTGCAGAATCGTTTCACTCCCATTTGGATGAAGTCGAGAAAAAACAGCAGTCTCCGACAACATCAATCGAATCCCTGATTCGCTTTCATATCAATATGATGCTGGATGATTTTGACTCGGTTTATGTTGCCAACCACGAATGGAAACAATTGAAAGAGCCCGAACTCTCCTCTTTTTTACAGCTTCGAAAAAACTATGAAAACCGAATGATTGAAATGGTGACGAAGGGGATGAAGTTAAAACAATTCTCACAGGGCAATGCGTCCGTCATCGTCTTCACCATACTTTCGGCCCTGAGGGGACTCGAACTCTGGCAAAGACATAAGAAAAACATCACAAAAGAAGAACTCGAAAAAACCATGACAAAACAATTGCTTCATGGAATATTAAAAACCAATTAAGTTATGTCACTTCATTTTCATCCGCTTACCATCAAGAATGTTGTTTTGGAAACAACAGATTGCATCACCGCAACACTGAACATTCCGGAGCAGCTTGCAGATATTTTCAAACATAAGGAAGGTCAATATCTGACATTCCGCAAAACAATCGATGGTGAGGAGGTTAGAAGATCCTATTCCATTTGCAGAGCGCCTTTCGAAAATGAATTGACCGTAGCTATAAAAAGAGTTTCAGGTGGTTCGTTCTCGAACATGGCCAATGATGAATTCAAAAAAGGGTATGCCATTGATGTGATGCCTCCGACCGGAAATTTCACCGCAAAGCCCGACAATAAAAATCCCAATTACCTTGCCATTGCTGCCGGAAGTGGAATCACGCCCATCATTTCCATCATCAAACAGACACTGCATACTGATCCCCATAGCAGGTTCACATTGATTTACGGTAATAAAAACAGGGGCTCCATCATTTTCTTTGAAGCGCTTGAAGAGTTGAAAAACCGATACATGGAAAGATTTACCCTCATTCATATTTTAAGTAGAGAAAAAATGGATGCGGAAATCTCCCACGGTAGAATCAATACAGACAAATTGAAATCACTTGCTCAACTTGTTCCTTTCAATCGTTTTGCATCCGCATATATCTGCGGTCCGGAAAACATGATTTTGGAATCATCCGCTTTCCTTCAGGAACAGGGCATGGAAAAATCAAACATACATTTTGAGTTATTTGGCACAGCTGAATCATATAAGAAAAACAAATCCGTAGAATTGGACGAAACAGAAGCTGGACCCAAAAGCAAAATTACAATCAGACTCGATGGCAGAAGCAGCAGTTTTGAATTGGCTTACAACTCGAAAAGCATATTGGATGCCGCTTTAAAAGAAGGAGCTGATTTGCCTTTTGCCTGCAAGGGTGGAGTATGTTGCACCTGCAGAGCCAAAGTAATCGAAGGTCAGGTATCCATGGATGTAAACTACGCACTTGAACCCGAAGAAGTTGAACAGGGCTTCATTCTTACATGCCAAGCACATCCTTTAACCGAAACCGTGGTTATCGATTTCGATCAGAAGTAATTAACTCCAAACGTTCAAAAATTCGATGTTTACGGGTGACCAAGTTTTCAAGTTTATGGGTTTCCAAGTAACCAAACAACAAATCTTCAAAGTTTACGGGTTTCCAAGTTTCCAAGTAACCAAACACCAAACCCCCAAAACAACAAACACCAAACCCCAAACATCCAAACCCCAAATCTTAAATCTCATTTAACCTTGCTAACCCGCTGAATAATGTTACCTTTGCACGTCAAAAACAAGGCCTATTAAGCTATTGGATTGAAATTCAAGGGCTAACGCAAACAAATCAATATGAATATTCGCAACATCGCCATCATCGCACACGTAGATCATGGTAAAACAACTTTGGTAGACAAAATTCTTCATGCTACCAAGGTCTTTCGTGAGAACCAGGAAACCGGTGAGCTGATCATGGATAGCAATGACCTGGAAAGAGAGCGTGGTATCACCATTTTCAGTAAAAATGCAGCCGTAACCTACAAAGACCATAAGATAAACGTGATAGACACCCCTGGTCACTCTGATTTTGGTGGTGAAGTGGAACGTGTTCTTAAAATGGCCGATGGTGTGATTCTTCTCGTAGATGCTTTTGAAGGTCCTATGCCTCAAACTCGTTTCGTGCTCCAAAAAGCACTTCAGCTGAATCTGAAACCTATCGTGGTTATTAATAAAGTGGATAAGCCTAATTGTCGCCCGGATGAAGTGCATGATGCTGTTTTCGAATTGTTCTTCAATCTCGACGCAACGGAAGAACAGCTGGATTTCCCAACCTATTATGGTTCCGGAAAAAACGGATGGTTTAACGATTCCCTGACCGAAATCGACAACATCAATCCTTTGCTGGATGGCATCATCAAGCATGTGCCTGCTCCGAAAGTGGGAGAAGGTACCTTACAACTTCAAATCACTTCTCTCGATTATTCTTCTTTTCTTGGAAGAATCGCCGTAGGAAGGGTTTCCCGTGGTTCGATAAAAGAAAACCAGCCTATATCATTGATGCAGGCTGACGGATCTATAAAAAAACAACGCATCAAAGAATTGCACGTTTTTGAAGGTATGGCTAAGAAAAAAGTAGCTGAAGTTTTGGCGGGTGATATATGCGCAGTTGTGGGACTGGAAGATTTCAACATCGGTGATACTATCGCTGATTTTGAAAATCCGGAAGCATTGCCGATCATCAGTGTGGATGAGCCTACGATGAGCATGATGTTCAGCATCAACAACTCTCCTTTCTTTGGTAAAGAAGGAAAATTTGTAACAAGCCGTCACTTGCGTGACCGTCTGATCAAAGAAACTGAAAAAAACCTGGCGCTTCGTGTAGAGGACACCGATAGTGCGGATAGTATGCTGGTTTATGGTCGTGGTATCCTTCACTTAGGTATCTTGATCGAGACCATGCGTCGTGAAGGTTTCGAACTTACCGTGGGTCAGCCTCAGGTATTGGTTAAACATATCGATGGTCAGAAGCATGAGCCATATGAGATTCTCGTTGTAGACGTACCATCCGAATTCAGTGGAAAAGTTATCGACATGGTAACGCAGCGCAAGGGCGAAATGCTCATCATGGAAACCAAAGGTGAAATGCAACATCTGGAATTCGAAATTCCTTCTAGAGGTTTGATCGGTCTCCGTAGCAGCATGCTCACCAATACCGCCGGTGAAGCCGTTATGGCGCACCGTTTCCACGAATACAAACCATGGAAAGGTCCTATCCCTGGTAGAAATAACGGGGTTCTTCTATCCAAAACCACCGAAAAAACAACAGCCTATTCCATCGATAAACTACAGGATCGCGGACGTTTCTTCGTTGATCCAGGTGATGATGTATACGCTGGTCAAATCATTGCTGAGCACATCAAACCAGGCGATCTGGTTGTAAACGCCACAGAAGCGAAAAAACTCACCAACCACCGCGCAAGTGGTAGCGATGACGCCAGCCGTGCCGCTCCGAAAATCCTGATGACACTGGAAGAATGCATGGAATACATACAGCAAGATGAGTGTATCGAAGTAACGCCTAAAAACGTTCGTCTCCGTAAAACCATCCTGAACGAAGAAGACCGTAAACGTGTCAGCAAGGCAATGGCCCAGGAAGCCAGCAACTAAAAAAATCAAAGTCCGCACACCATGCGGACTTTTTTCTTAATTACCTTTGTTTTGTGAAAAAATCCGTTACATACATCATTTGCACCCTGCTGCTTGTTTTATCCCATGCCAACCTGTGGGCTCAATGTTCGCTTTGTACAAAAACAGCTCAACAGCTAGGAGAAAAACCTGCCTTGGGTTTGAACAACGGCATTTTATATCTCATGCTCACACCCTTTGCCATCATGGGCTTCATAGCTTACCGCTGGTGGAAAGGTCAAAAAGAATAATTCCGGATTCATCAACAAAAATATCGTTCATAAAAACTTTCAGTCTCAAGCATGAGACTGTTTTATTTTCATAACCCATACCCATACAGTTACACCGCTATTTTGAGGCATTTGTCTTACTTTTAGGGCATGTCGAAAAAACTGTATTTACTGGATGCGTTCGCTCTTGTTTTTAGAGCATATTACGCGCTGATCCGCAGCCCGAGAGTCACCAGTCAGGGCAAAAACACCAACGCCCAATTTGGATTTACCAACACCTTGCTCGATCTGATCAACAACCAAAAGCCTTCGCATATGGCTGTTTGTTTCGATACGAAAGCAACCACAGAAAGGCATACCGATTTTGCAGACTATAAAGCCAACAGACAGGAAACGCCGGAAGATATTTTGGCTGCGGTTCCCGACATCAAAAAAATCATACAAGGGTTTAATGTTCCTGTGATTGAATGTGACGGATACGAAGCGGATGATGTGATTGGCACCCTTGCCAAACAAGCGGAGCTGGCGGGATATGATGTGTACATGGTTACACCCGACAAAGATTATGGTCAATTGGTTTCGCAACACATCAAAATTTACAAACCACCCTATCAGGGAAACACACACGAAATTCTGGGCCCTGCGGAAGTATGCGCCAAATGGGATATTGAGAATGTGAATCAGGTGATAGACATGCTTGGTATGATGGGTGATGCGGTCGACAATATTCCCGGCATTCCCGGTGTGGGTGAAAAAACCGCGGCTAAATTGTTGAAAGAGTTTGGCAGTCTGGACAATGTGCTTACCAATGCAGATTCCATAAAAGGTGCGATTGGTGAAAAAGTAAGGAACGGAAAAGATATGGCCCTCATGAGTAAAAAATTGGCTACCATCATCACGAATGTACCGGTACAATTTCACGAGGAAGATTTCATGTTGAAAGAAGTAAACAAGGATGTGCTAACCGAAATATTCAATGAACTTGAATTTAAAACGCTGGGTAAAAGAATATTGGGTGATACCTTTTCGTTGTCCAACATACCAACTACATACGACAAAGCAAATCCATCAGGTCCGGTTCAAACCGATTTGTTTGGACAGGTGGTAGAAACAAAAAAAGAAAAAACGGCAACAGCAACAGAAATCATTTATGCATCAGCCGATAAAAACATCAACAATACAACCCATAATTATCAGATGGTTTCCACGGAGTCTGAATGGGAATCACTATGCAAATTGATTGCAGATCATTCAGAAATCTGCTTTGATACAGAAACGACTAACATTGATGCCAATCTTGCGGAACTGGTAGGACTGAGTTTTTCGTTTAAAGCAGGAGAAGCGTTTTATGTTCCGTTATCCGAAAAAAAATCAGAGGCCGTAAAACAGCTTGAAAGATTGTCGTCTTTTTTTAAAGACAAAGACAAAACCTGGATCGGACAAAACATCAAATATGATTTGCTCGTTTTAAAATGGTACGACATTGAAATTGCAGGTGCTGTGTATGATACTATGTTGGCGCATTATGTGATAGAGCCAGAAGGAAAACATGGTATGGATTTGTTGAGTGCCAGATACTTAGGGTATGAGCCAATTCACATCGAAGAACTGATTGGAAAAAAAGGGAAGAACCAAGGGAATATGAGGGATGCGGATCCGGAGAAAGTGAAAGAATATGCAGCCGAAGATGCAGACATCACCCTTCAACTGAAGCATATTTTTGATGCCAAATTGGATCAACTTGAAGTGAGACGAGTATTCGAAGAGGTTGATAATCCATTGGTCAAAGTGCTTACCGATATGGAGTTTGAGGGGATTCGTATTGATGAATCATTTTTGAAAAAATACTCCGGCGAACTGGAATCAGAAGCAAAAAAAGCGGAAGAGAAGGTATATGAAATAGCTGGAGTTCGATTTAATCTCGCCTCACCCAAACAATTGGGAGAGGTTTTGTTTGAAAAATTGAAGCTAGACCCCAAGGCCAAAAAAACAAAGACAGGACAATATGCCACAGGAGAAGATGTGTTGACCAAACTGGCAACCCAACATGAAATCTGCGACCACATCCTTACTTTCAGAGAGTTAACCAAATTGAAATCCACCTACGTGGATTCGTTGCCGTTATTGATCAATCCGAAAACGGGAAGAGTTCATACCAGTTACGCACAGGCCGTAGCTGTAACAGGCAGATTGAGCAGCAATAATCCGAATCTTCAGAATATTCCCATCAGAACCGAAAAGGGAAGAGAGATAAGAAAAGCGTTTATACCTAGAGACGAAAATCACGTTTTGGTTTCCGCCGATTATTCCCAGATCGAGTTGAGAATCGTCGCTTCGATCAGCGGCGATGAAAACATGTGTCATGCCTTCTCCACAGGCAAAGACATCCACACCGCAACAGCTGCAAGGGTTTTCAATGTTCCCGAATCCGAAGTGACCAAAGAAATGAGATACAAGGCCAAAAGCGTAAACTTCGGAATCATATACGGACAAGGCGCATTCGGATTGTCTGAAAATCTCGGTATTTCAAGAACGGAAGCGAAGGAAATCATAGACAACTATAAAAAAGAATTTCCTGGAATTCAGCAATACATGAGCGGTACCATAGCCCTCGCAAAAGAAAAAGGATGTGTGGAAACCTTGATGGGTCGGAAGAGATGGCTTAAAGACATCAATTCCGCCAACTTCACCGTTCGTGGCTTCGCAGAGAGAAACGCCATCAATTCTCCGATACAAGGTACTGCCGCAGACATGATTAAACTGGCCATGATCAAAATCCATCAAGAATTCAAAAAACATCAATTTAAATCCAAAATGTTGTTACAAGTGCATGACGAATTGGTATTTGACGTGATAAAATCAGAATTGGATCAGGTGAAGCCAGTCATTCTTGAATGTATGAAAAACGCATTGTCTTTGCCCCATGGTGTACCCGCCGATGCCGAAATCGGATCCGGAATAAACTGGCTTGAAGCCCATTGATTTATTTAAAAGCTGAGCCCTAACAATAAACAACAAACACGCGAAGCGGAACAATAAACCACAAACAACAAACATTTCAATCCCTAATTGCAAATGAACCCCATCCTAATCTATTGCTTCGACGCTTACTGTGGCTGGTGCTACGGCTTCAGTCCTGTCATGAAACAAATAGAAGATACCTACAAAAATCAATGCGGATTTGAAGTATTGTCCGGCGGAATGATTCTTCCCGAAAAGCCCGTTCACATCAAAGCGAGTGCTGATTATATCGCAAAAGCATATAAAAATGTGGAGGACCTTACCGGCGTAAAGTTTGGTTCAGATTTTCTGTGGCATATATTCAATCCGGATGACAGCGACTGGTATCCACACTCTGAGATGCCCGCCATCGCATTGTGTATTTTTAAAGATTATTATCCCGACAAGTCCATCACTTTCGCACACGAACTTCAATACGCCTTACATGCCGAAGGACGAGACCTTACAGACAAAGAGGCATACAGACATCTACTCGAAAAATACAGCATACATCCGGAGGCTTTTTATGAAAAACTATCTTCAGAGCATTACAAGGAAATGGCCCATTATGAGTTCTCGTTGGTGAAACAGCTGCAAGTGGATGGCTATCCCTGTGTGCTTATGCAAACGGGTGAGTTAAAATTTCATTTGCTGGCCAAAGGATATACTCCTTTCGAAACCCTGACAAAAAGAATTGATGCCGTGTTGGAAGAGTTGCAAAAATCGAAATGATTATTTCACATATAGCTTTTCATAGGTGGCTATCCACTCGTCTGCTGACATTTTCGAAGCAAGTTTTCCAATCAGGTCAAAGGGAATTTTCTCTACTTTTTTAAAACGGATGCAACTTTTTCCCATGTCAGGTTTACCTACATCCGCTTTTTCATAAGCCTCCAAAAACCATTCCATCAGTTTTGGTGTTGTGTAGAGACCCATGTGATAAATGGCAACAAAATTTTTTTGTGAGGCCACACTGATGAAGGGAAGAGGTTCTTTCGGGTTGCAGTGATATCCCTTCGGATATTTTTTATGCGGAACAGAATATCCTATCATTCCAAACTGCATACATTCTTCAAATCCAGCTGGCATATTTTTTTTGATGACAGACCTTATTTGATTGATCGCTTTTTTTCGGTCTTCCGGCAATGATTCCAGATAATCAGCTACAGTTGTTTCTTTGGTTTTCATTTCGAAATAAATTGGCTATCAAAAATAAAAATTTGTTTTTAATGTCTTATCTCATTCGGCCCTCTTCAGTTTGAATTTGCTTTTTGAGTGTACCAAAATTTTTCAAGTTGTAGGAAAAAGTGAGCATGAAATACTGGCTCAGTACATCCGTTCTCACGTCTTCCAGATAAGTATTGGTCACGGTCCTGTTCAAGCTTTGGTTTTGTTTGAGGATATCGAAAACGGTAAATCTGATTTCTCCTGCTTTGTTTTTGAAAAACTTTTTACCTACGGAGGCGGTCCACAAAGTAAAAGTTCTGTCAAGTCCTGCTGTTAATCCTGTGAAGATTTGCTGACTCAACTCATTGGAATAAAACCATCCGCTTTTGCTGAGCAAATTGAAATTTACACCGATGGCGTGGTTCACGTAATTGTTGTCTCTGGTGATGATGCCAATCGTTCTGGCTTTGTTGATGTTTGCGGTATAAGACAAGTTATAATCGACATACTCACTCACGTTGCTGACAAAAGAAAGTCCGAGGTTATACAATTGTGTATTCGTAACTGAAGGATTGTTGTTGATGATTCCAGGCAAACGTGAATAAAGGAAAGAAGTATTCAAATTGACTGTTGTTTTCAGTTTTTTGATAGGTTGACTGAAGGTGAAATAAGAACGGAACGCATGATATCCATTTACGTTTACAGGCTTGCTCAATTGAGAACCTTTTCTCAAAACCACCCCTTGTTGAAGGGCAGAATCCGTAGTGGCAATCCATGTACCATTGGCAATGTAATCGGATGAGCGTTGCAGAAAAACACCTGTGAACATGCTTCTGTTCGTTTTCGCATCGGTGTAACTGAATCTTCCTCCGGTAAACAGGTTCAGCGATTGTCTTAGAGAGGCATTACCCGTTGTTACATTCAGCGGATTTGTCAGATTCAACACATCTTGCAACTGATTCACGGATGGGTAAGTGGTTGCAAAACGCATGAACATCCGGAATTGACTTTTGGCATTGATTTTCTTTCTCCAAAAAGCGAAAGGCAGCCAGTTACTGAATTGTTGTCTGATGTTTGATGGAGATGGAACAACCCTGTCGCTGGACAATTCTGTTTGCTGGTAAGCCAGCGTAACACCCATTTGTTCATCCTTATTTTTATTGAAACGATAAGACAATCCCACATTCTGGGTATGAATGCTGTTTTCAAAAGTATTGGACAATGCACTATCGTATTTCGAATTCGTGGTGTTGATGAAACTGTAGGTTTGTTGATCTGTTTTATTTTTTTGATAAGAAGGATTGTATTCCAGCTGTAACTGAGATTTGGCGCTTTTTCCTAATGGCTCATTGAAAGAAATGCTTGCACCAATATTGTAACCGCTTGTATTGTTGACAGAATTTTGTTTTTGAATGGAGTCCGGAAAAACGGGCAAGCCTGTATCATCATAGAACCTGTACGTTCCATCGATATTGGAATGTCCGTCGTTTTTGTTCAGTGATGTATTGAGACTCATTGAAAACACCCTGCTTTTTTTAAGAAAACTATGTCTGTATTGAATGGTGTTTTTTATCGTATAACCTTCACGGTCAGAACCTGTACCAGCATTTGAATTGTAGATGGAATCGCTGGCGTTTTTGAAACTGTTCAGTTTTGATCCGGAATTATTCATGCCGTTTTGGAAACTGATGCTTGGAATGATGAAGATCGGATTGTTGGTATCTTTCTTGAATTCGATTCTTGCGTTGAATCGATGGTTGTTGTTGATGCTGTTGGAAACGCTGTTTCTCAGGATATTTTGTTCCTGTTCAAATATTCTGGTGCTGGCTCCGGAGCGATTGTCATTTTCGGAATTGTTGAAGAAATAACTTGCAGTTACGGTTGTCGTCTTACCCCACATATCTCCAAAGTTCAATCCGATTGCATTGGTGGTGCTGATTCCTCCGGATTGGTCTACAGTAAAACTTTCTGCCGGACCACTATTTGGTGGACGAAAGCTACCTACCACATTTCCGGGTGGATTTCCATCTCTGGTTCTTCCTGCATTACCCTGAACGCCAAGCAAATCTTGTGATCCAAAATTTTGCTGGTTGATGTTGTTGAAATTTCCAACAATGGAAATCCTTCGGCTGTCTTTGAAAAAACTGACATTACCGCCGGCGCTGTATTTACCCTGATCTCCTATACCTGCGGAAACCCTACCGAATTGAGAATTGTTGAGTCCCGCTTTGGTGATGATGTTGATCGCTTTTGTGGTATTGCCATCGTCTACACCCGTCAGCATCGCTTGGTCGCTCATGCGGTCGTACAACTGGATTTTGTCTACTGCATTTGCCGGTATGTTTTTTAGTGCGGCTGTTGCATCATCTCCAAAAAAATCTTTACCATCCACCGTCACTTTCCTAACCTGCTCTCCTTGAGCGGTCACATTCCCGCTTCGATCCACATTCATTCCAGGCATTTTCTTGATCAAATCTTCGGTTGTCGCGTCCGGATTCACTTTGTATTGTGCCGCATTGAACTGTGCGGTATCTCCTTTCTGTGTAACCGCAGGGCCTGTCGCTTTTACCACCACGCCGCTCAAATCCTGAATTTCCCTTTCGATGAGAATGCTCACATTGGTCTTTGCCGCATTTACATCAAGCATTGTCACATTCATTTTGTAGGAAACCGCAGTTGCTTCCAATTTATATTCTCCCATTGATGGAATGGTAAATTCGAAATCTCCCTTCTCCCCGGTTGTTTTTCCGGAAATCAAATTGGATTCGCGGGTAAAAAGCCTGACGGAAGATTTAGAAACGGGCATTCCGGTTTCTTTGTCTTTGATGAGTCCGGAGATCGTGATTTTTTGGGCTTTTACAAAATGCGCTGAGACTAAAAATCCTAAAAGCAAAAGCACATATCGGAGAGAGTCAAACGGTAAAACTTTGTTATTTTTTTTTAAGAGAACGGATAAATTCATTTTCATGAGAAAAACGGGTGATTTATGGTTTAATTATTGGCTATCTTGCAGTGCAAAAAAAATTAAAATGGAATACAGAAAACTCGTTGGTGTCACCGGCCTTGGTGGCTTGTTTGAACTAATCAATTCAAAAGCAGATGGTGGCATCGTGCGTTCTTTAGAGGACAAATCTACCAAATTTGTAAGCAACAGACTTCATAGTTTTTCCCATCTGGAAAGCATCGAGGTTTATACAACAGGAGAAAACGTGAATTTGGCCGATGTTTTTCTCGCTATGCAATCATCAGATAAGCCACTTCCTGACGCTGGTAAGGTGGATGAAATCAAAAAATATTACGAAGTTGTTTTCCCAACCATGGACTTCGAAAGAGTATATGGCAGCGATCTGAAGAAAATGATCAAATGGTTCGACTTGATCAAAAAGAACAATATCGAAATCAAGCTTTCTGAAGCTGGCAGTGAATCAGTTGCTTCAGAATCTGTTGTTGAAAAAACCACGGCATCCGCTGCAAAATCAGCACCTAAAGCTGCCGCAGTTAAAAACGCACCGGCTAAAAAAATCAATACGCCAAGAAAAATGGCATAACGTACCAACCTACCCTTATGAACGCGAATTATTCAGCCGATATTCAGAAAATAAAGAGACAATATCTCCCTACAGATTTTGTGTTGACCGATTGGTCTTACATAGAGTCATATTTTCAGGAATTGCTTTCCAGAGAAATCATCGATGTCGCCCAACTGAAACAATGGCTCCATGACCAAAGTGAGTTGGAAGCTGTCATCAATGAAGATGCCTGTTGGAGACAGATCAAAATGACCTGCGACACAGACAATAAAGAACTTGAGGAGGCCTTTAATTTTTTCTGTCTCGAAATACAGCCCAAAATTCAACCCTTCGCAGATGCGTTGAATAAAAAACTGGTTCAATCTCCACTTCTGGATCAACTGAACCCGGAAGAGTATCATACGTATCTGAGAAACGTCAAAAAAAGCATCGAACTGTTCAGGGACGAGAACATCCCTTTACAGGCTGAGATGGCCGTATTACAACAGCAATATGGTCAAATCACGGGAGCCATGACGGTTGAAATTGAAGGAAAATCATTCACATTACAACAGGCCGCCAAATTTCTGGAACACACCGACCGTAGCAAAAGAGAAAGTGTATATCACCTGATCCAGCAAAGGAGACTGCAAGACCAGGATAAACTCAATGATCTTTTCAATAAACTGATTGATATCCGCAACAAAGAAGCGGCGAACACGGGGATGTCTGACTACATCGAATATCGTTTCAAGGAATTGGGAAGATTCGATTATGGGAAAGAAGATTGCTATCGTTTTCAGGAAGCCGTGAAACAGCATGTTCTTCCTTTGGTATCCTTGCTGCACGAAAAGAAAAGAGTCGAGCTGGGTGTGGATACACTGAGACCTTGGGATCTGGAAGCGGAGCCTGCAGGAAAGAAACCTTTACAGCCTTTCAAAACAGGAGAGGAGCTGCTGAATAAATCCATCGATTGTTTTCAAAAACTCGATCCTTTTTTTGCGGATTGCCTCAAGCGCATGAAGGACATGAAGCACCTGGATCTGGAGAGCAGAAAAGGCAAAGCGCCCGGCGGATACAATTGTCCGTTAGCGGAGAGCGGAGCTCCTTTCATCTTTATGAATGCGGCCGGACAAATGCATGATGTTACCACGATGGTTCATGAAGGTGGTCATGCCGCTCATTCCTTTTTGGCACACCCGCTCGAATTGAACGGATTCAAAGAGTATCCGATGGAAATTGCCGAAGTGGCAAGCATGTCGATGGAATTGTTCACCATGGACTACTGGGATAGTTTCTTTGATGACGCCGAAGATTTGAAACGTGCGAAAATCCATCAACTGGAGAGAGTCATAACTTTAT
>JAURKN010000031.1 GCA_030831725.1 Ferruginibacter sp. | reverse complement strand
TTTTGTGGGAGCACGACCTGTGCCGATTTATCGGTACGGGCTCGAACCGCGGACCCTCCCGACGAAGTCGGGATGCTCTGAATTGTTATGATTTTTTGTTGATTAGTTTTTCGATTTCCTTCCTGCTTTTCCAAGCCTTCACCTGTTTTTCTCTAGCTAGAGCTTCGTTTTTTGTATGGTATTGCTCCTGATAAACTAAAGTCCAGTCGCTGTATCCGCCTGTGAAGCCCTTATGATTGGAATTATGTTTTCTGATTCTTTCGTCCAAGGAATCGGTTGTATGCCCGATATAATATTTATTCGCAGAAGGGGAGTAAAGTATGTAGAAATAATTCATCTAAAATAAAAAAACCTCACTAAGATGTGAGGTTTTTTGTGGGAGCACACGGGCTCGAACCGCGGACCCTCTGCTTGTAAGGCAGATGCTCTGAACCAACTGAGCTATGCTCCCTTCCGTAATCGGAGTGCAAAGATAAGCTATTATAGATTCCATCAAAATCTTTTGTGAAAAAAGTGAATAATTATTTTACACCAATACACTTGTCAGGGCATTTGATTTGGGTTAAATTTGCTTTGAAACAGAATTCGAATTAAAATCAAAAACAGGATATGAGTACAAATCCAAGATACCAGGAGCAGGAGGATATTGATGTTTTGACTGAGACGGAGCCGCCTCATCATCTTTTGGTTTGGAATGATGATGTGAACACCTTCGAGTGGGTCATAGAAACACTGATTGAGATATGCGGCCACAGTAAAGAGCAGGCAGAGCAATGTGCGATGTTGATTCACTTCAAAGGTAAGTATGCTGTAAAAAAAGATTCTTTCGAAAGGCTGAAGCCTCAATGCGAGGCCATCAATGATCGTAACATAAATGCTACGATAGAGGCTCTGGCTTAGTATTTAATTTAAGTTTATATAAAGCAAATAATTTAATCATATACAATACTTTATAAATGAATTTAACAAAGGGTGAAATAGTCTTGGAGAATGGTATTTTGCATTTCGAACTGTATGACGATGACGCTCCCGGCAATGCGGCAAACTTTAAAAAGCTGGCCGAGTCGGGGTATTATGATGGTCTGACTTTCCATAGGGTCATTCCTGGTTTTGTAACACAGGGTGGTTGTCCAAATGGCAGCGGTTCAGGCGGTCCAGGTTACAGTATCCCTTGCGAGACTTCCGGAGTGAAACAAATTCATGATAAGGGCGTATTGTCAATGGCGCATCGCGGCCTCAATACTGGTGGTTCTCAGTTTTTCATTTGTCATAGCCGCGCGCAGACCTCCCACTTGGATGGCGTTCATACCTGCTTCGGCCGAATCACGGAAGGGTTGGAATTGATCGAGAAAATAAGACAAGGCGACAAAATGCTCAGGGTTATCATTCATTGATTCTCTATAAAAAAATTCGATAAAACGTATATTATACTGATATTGAGCATATTGGATAAAAATATATTTTTTATCAAAAGTTTTTGTCAAAAAATGTGGAAATTACGGTCTAGCTGTGTATTTTAGTCCCCCGATTTAATCACAAAACGAACTAAAATGCTAACCCGAATCCTCTTCCGTACCCCCTTGTCGCTTACTACACTATTACTTGTTTTATCAACAAGTATTTGTTTTTCCCAAACCAGTTTTCGCTTCAAGATAAAAGGGGTTAATACCTATGCCGGTATAGAAGTCGGCTCCAAAGGAGTTAAAATGAGTGTCATCGAAGTGACTGGTAGCGGACTAAAAAACGGCAATTTTAAAATTCTCAAAGACACTTCAGTCAATACCGATTTTATCACTTTTTCAAAAGAGAGTTTCCGCAACACACTTGCTGGGTTGAAGGGTCTATACGAAACAGCAAACAAGCAATATCAAATTCCTGAAAACAGAATCTTCGTAGTGTTCAGCAGTGGTGTTAAAGCGGTAGCCGACAGGGAAAACAAAGTGGCTATGATCGGTAGCATGGCAGATTCTTTTCGTTTAGCCATCAACGAGCCAAATAGAAAAGTTGAACCGATAGATGTAATTGACGAAGCTCGTCTTTCTCATTTGGGAATTGTGCCCACGTCAAAAAGATACACCACTTTTCTAATAGACATCGGCAGCGGAAATACGAAAGGCGGTTATTTCCCTTCTGGCAACACAAAGGATTTTAGTCTTTTTCAACTCACTTGGGGTACGAAGAGTGTCTCCAACGCTACAGAGAAGCGCATGGATGATGACAAGTCTCTTGTGAATTTCTCCCGTCAAATGCAGCGTGTTTTGGCGGGTCCTGCAGAAGAGGAGATCACGTATGCCGTTAATGTGAGCAACGCATATAACATGAGCGATAATATCGCATTCAGTGGGGGTATCGCTTGGGCGGCTTCTACGCTGATTTATCCTGAACTTGCAGAGAATCCGGTTGTTCCAGTTATTTATGATGATGTGGTAAAGTTGAGTGAAAAGGTATATAAAAACTACCTATCCATTTCAGATTCCGCCATTGTCAAAGACCTTAGTGACCCAAGTCTTGACAAGAAATATATTGGCAATGAAGTTCGAAAAGTCAATAAAGTGTTTGACCAAAGGGCGCTTATGTCCGGTATCGGACTTTTGTTGAAAATAATGCGTCAATTCGAGGGTGTGCATGAAAAAAAGCAATTTTATTTCGTCAAAAATGGCCAGGTGGGTTGGATCAGCGCCTATGTCAGTCAGGCGATCGCCGAACAAAAGTGAGTTTTTTATCATTGCAAATAATAATAGTACTTAAATATATAAAATAGGTTATGAGAGATTCCAAATCCATATTGTTGTTGATTGTTTCGATGTTGCTAATCGTTGTGTCTTTGTTCTTGTTATGGACTTGGGGCTACAACAAAGGAAAACAGATTTCAAAGCCTGACACATCGGTCATTTCGGATTCAACCACCGCTAAATTGCTCAGTGTGGATTCATTGAATGAACTGTATAACGATGCGCTTAATAACTTGAACTCATTAGATTTGGTCATATCACGTGCAGATTCTGTAAAGCTTGATATCACTTTCAAGTTGGAAGAGATGAATCGTTTGAGAGATGAAATCACCGGACTGCTTGCAAACCCGCAAAATCCTGATGGACTTAGAGTTGCACAACAAAAAATTCAGGAGTTGCAGCGCAGGGTTGATGAATTGAAAAAGCAAAATATCGCCATACAGAGAGAGAACAAAAGATTGGCAGAATTGCTCAGGCAGCTCGCCGCAATTTCATACCCTTCGGATCCCGTTCTCGTGAATCCCGACAATGGATCTGATAGCACAATGACAACTGTGGATCCTTTACCAACAAACGATCCCAATAACAAGCCTGAGGGAATGATGACTTTCTCATCTCCGTCGCTGACTGCATTCGCCGAGGAAACCGGTAATACCGAAACTTCCACAGCTACAGAAGCCATGAGAATGGCAGGTTCTTTCCAAATTCAAAACAACCTCTTGCAGGATGCTGTGGGTGAAATTATGGTTGTCATCTTACAACCTGATGGTAAAGTTCTTAAATCGGCATCATCTTGGGATACAGGTACTTTTGAATCAGAAGAGGGAAGAAAGATTTATTCCTGTAAAGTCAAATTCAATTGTTACCGTGGAGAATCCAGGGTGTTGAATTTCGAAGTGCCTGCGGATCAACTTGTCTCTGGAAACTACACCATGAATCTTTATCAAAACGGTAAGAAGATAGCAAGCGCCACAAAATCCCTTCAGTAATTCTTCCGATTGAAATAGCTTGGAAGTTATGCCGTAAATTGGATGCAAATTCATTCCATTTACAATGAAGTCGGCATCCTCCAAGGACATCAAATCCGCATTAGAACATCTTAGCGAAACCGAATTGTCAGCACTTTGTCTGAGACTCGCCAGATTCAAGAAGGAAAACAAAGAATTATTGACTTATCTGCTTTTTCAGTCGCAGGACGAAACGCAATTCATTCAAGATGTTAGGCAGGAAATCTGCGACAGCTTCTCCGAGATGAATGATTCCAACCTTTATTTATTGAAAAAATCAATCCGAAAAATCATCCGCCAAACGGAAAAGCATATCCGTTACAGTGGCATTGATTCAACAGCTGCGGAGCTTTATATGGAACTGTTGAGAAATCTGAAGCCTTACCATATTCAGATAAGCAAAAGCACAGTGATGAGAAACATGTATGCTTCTATCAATAAGAAACTGGAGAAAATCATCAGCGATTTGCATGAAGATCTTCAATATGATTTCCATAAAGCGCTTCGTTCGATTGCCCTTGATTTTTAGTGACTCCCGATGCGGAGTTTGTATTATTTTTACCTTCTAATCCATCAATTTCCATGGCATCATCCATTACATCCATAGACCAGGTGCAGCGTGTTTTTTTTATCGGAGTCGCCGGAACCGGCATGAGTGCATTGGCGCAATATTTATCAGGAATCGGAAAGGAAGTCAGTGGTAGCGACCGTTATTTTCAGCACGATAAGCCTGATGAAATCAAAGACAAATTGGAATTGGAAGGGGTAAGATGTTATCCTCAGGATGGATCTGGAATCGGTCCCCATTTGGATCTGGTTGTTGTTTCGACAGCTATTGAAAATTCTGTTCCCGAAGTGCAACAGGCCAATGCTTTGAACATCCCCATTTTGAAAAGAAGCCAATTGTTGGCTCTGATTTCAAACAGCAAGAAAACCATTGCCGTTGGAGGGACATCTGGGAAGAGTACCACGAGCGCGATGTTGTTTGATATTTTGCAAGCGGCAGGATTAGGTCCGGGTATCATCAGTGGTGCAGGACTGGTTTCCATCATAAAAAAAGGGAAGATAGGGAATGCGCATGTTGGTAGTGGCGAATGGTTGATCATCGAAGCGGACGAAAGCGATGGTTCCATTGTACAATATCATCCGGAAATCGGGTTGTTGTTGAATGTGGATAAGGACCACCAGGAAATGGATGAACTTATGCAGATTTTCGGTCAATTCCGAGAAAACAGCAAAAACTTCATCGTAAACCTAACCAATAGCCATGCACGCAGTTTGGCGAAAAATCAGGATTTTGATTTTGCGACTGATACTGGTTCGAATGCGGGAATAGTAGCTGCTGATTTTAAGCAGGTTGGGATGGAAATTCGTTTCTCCATAAAAGGGGAGTCATTTCATGTGAAAAGTGTGGGCAGGCATAACATGGAAAATGCATTGGCAGCCGTCTCCGTAGCTAACTTTCTGGGTGTCGATTTGAAAATCGCCTCTTCCGCATTGGCTAACTACGAAGGCATCTACAGAAGGCATCAGCTTCTCGGTATCAAACATGGTGTGCACGTGATAGATGATTATGCCCACAATCCTGTCAAATGCGCTTCTTCCATAGAAGCATGTCAACCTATCGCGCCCAAAGTAATCGCCTGGTTTCAGCCTCATGGTTACGGACCCACCCGCTTTTTAAAAAATGATTTCATCCAGGAATTCATCCGTGTGTTGAGGCCTGAAGATGAAATATGGATGAGTGAGATATTTTATGCCGGAGGAACTGCCGTGAAAGATATTTCTTCCGACGACCTTATTCGCGAAATCAGGGCTGCCGGAAAATCCGCATTTTTTGTTTCTGACCGAAATGATTTTCCGGCTCAGGTTCAATCTCATTTAACCGACAATTGTGTATTATTGCTCATGGGTGCCAGAGATCCGGGACTTGAAGCTTTTGGCAATTATGTAATGCAGCAAATATGATCTCTTACCTCATTTTCATATGATTACTCTAGTAAAAAATATAGGGGCTCTCGTAGGGGTCAGAAATTCAAATCAATTGCTCAGAAAGGAGCATTTGGCCTCACTTTCTGTCTTACAAGATGCATACTTGATTCTTGAACATTCAAAAATCAAGAACTATGGAAAGATGTCTGATTTGTCCGAAGATCTTTCCTTATATCAGGAAATCATAGACGCTAAAGGACAATTTGTTTGGCCATGCTGGTCGGACAGTCATACCCATATTGTATTTGCTGGTAGCCGCGAAAATGAGTTCGTGGATAAGATCAAAGGCATGTCCTATGCCGATATCGCAGCTAAAGGAGGAGGTATTCTTAATTCCGCCGCTCGTCTGGCATCGGCGTCGGAAGAAGAGCTGTATAATTCCGCTATGCACCGACTCCAGGAGCTTATTCGTCTGGGTACCGGTTCCATAGAAATCAAAAGCGGTTATGGGTTGACGGTAGATGCGGAACTGAAAATGTTGCGTGTCATACAAAAAATCAAAAAAACAGCCCCGATTCCGGTCAAGTCTACTTTTTTGGGCGCACATAGTTTTCCGATGCGTTTCAAAGAAAATCATGAAGGTTATATTTCAGAGGTCATCGAAAAGATGTTGCCAATCATCGGAGAGGAGAAACTGGCAGACTATATCGATGTTTTTTGTGAGAAGGGATTTTTCTCGGTAGATGATATGAAGCGTATATGCGATGCCGGTATGAAATATGGGTTGAAGCCGAAGTTGCATATCAATCAGTTGAACAGCATCGGTGGAATTGCTGCTGCCGTTGGGATGAATGCGCTTTCGGTAGACCATTTGGAAACCATGACAGATGAGGATGTATCAATATTGGCAACTTCAAATACCATTGGCACATTGTTACCTACTGCCGCTTTTTTCTTGCGGATGCCCTTTCAGCCTGCCCGTCAACTTATCGATTCGGGGGTAGCTGTCGCATTGGCCAGTGATTACAATCCCGGATCATCCCCAAGTGGAAATATGAATTTTGTGGTTTCGCTGAGTTGTATTCAGATGAAAATGTTGCCCGAAGAAGCCATCAACGCGGCAACTTTGAATGCCGCTTATGCCATGGAATGCGAAAATGAACTAGGCAGCATCACAAAAGGAAAACTCGCCAATCTGATTTTTACCAGACCTTTGTCTTCCATAGCTTTCATGCCTTACGCTTTCGGTACCA
>JAURKN010000030.1 GCA_030831725.1 Ferruginibacter sp. | reverse complement strand
TACTCATCTCCGTAGCCGGCATTTTCATTATTCGTGAAGCGATTCTGAATCTGTATCATCCCCACGAAATTCATCAATTGGATAATGGTATTTATCTGATCGTATCAACAGCGGCCATCAACTTTCTGGTGGGCATCATATGTGTGAAAACGGGAAAAAAGAACAACTCCCTCGCCCTGATGGCAAGTGGTAAACATCTCATTTCGGATACTTACACAACGATAGGCATCATCGCAGGTCTTGTGTTGCTCTATTTTACAGGTTTGCCATGGATAGACAGTATCGTCGCCATGCTTTTTGCTCTGGTGATCATATACACTGGCTACAAGATCATTCGCAGTTCCGTAGCCGGAATGATGGATGAGGCAGATCAGGCCATGCTTGAAAAAATGATCGATTTTTTGAACAGAAACAGAGAAAAGAATTGGATAGACCTGCACAACCTCCGGGTGATCAAGTATGGTTCTATGATGCATGTTGATTGCCACCTTACCATACCATGGTTCTTAAATGTACATGAGGCGCATACAGAAGTGGAAAAACTTTCCGGATTGGTGAAGCAGCATTTTGGGTCTTCTGTGGAACTGTTTGTTCATTCAGACGGCTGCATGGATTTCTCATGCTCCATCTGTTCCAAAACGGATTGCGTCAAGCGTATTTCTCCTTTTCAGCAGAAAATAGAGTGGGGAATGGAGAATGTGCTGTCAGATAAAAAACACAAGCTCTAAAACCCTTTAAACCGTTCATGAACCTATTGATGTTGTTCGTATAGTTCCAGGCTTTTTTGGATAGTCTCGACCGCATCCATGATTTCTTGTTCGGAAATAACCAACGGCGGTGCGAATCTGATTTTATCACCATGTGTGGGTTTGGCAAGCAAACCATGCTCCATCATGATCAAACAGATTTTCCATGCCGCATCTTTATCTTCAGCTTGAATCACCATCGCATTCAACAATCCTTTGCCCCTTATTTCAGCAATGAGTGGAGATTTTATTTTGTTCAATGCAATTCTGAAAATTTCGCCGAGCGCTTCCGCATTTTCCGTGAGCTTTTCGTCTAAAAGAACCTGAAGCGATTCCATAGCAACCTTGCATGCCAGTGGATTACCTCCGTATGTGCTTCCATGTTCTCCGGGTTTTATGGTCAACATGATTTCGTGACTCGACAATATCGCACTTACAGGCATGGTTCCACCACTCAGAGCCTTGCCGAGAATAAGAATATCGGGTTTCACGTTCTCGTGGTCGCAAGCAAGCATTTTGCCCGTTCTTCCCAACCCAGTCTGAATTTCATCTGCGATCATCAACACATTATACTTTGTACAGAGAGATCTGATGCCGGAAAGATAACCTTCATCCGGAATTACAACACCTGCTTCCCCTTGAATAGGTTCGAACATGAATCCCGCTACACATGGATTTTTCAATGCTTCTTCCAAAGCGATAAGGTCGTTATATGGAACAAGGTCGAATCCGGGCATGAATGGTCCGAAGTTCTCAAAACTGCTGGGGTCTGTTGATGATGAAATCGCAGCTAATGTTCTTCCCCAAAAATTTCCATCAACAAAAATGATTCTTGCTTGATTGGCCGGGATTCCTTTTTTGACATAACCCCATCTTCTGGCTAATTTGATGGCAGTTTCACCACCTTCCACACCCGTATTCATGGGCAGAACACGATCGAAACCGAAATAGGATGTGATGTATTTTTCATATTCTCCCAGCAGATTGTTGTGGAAAGCACGGGAGGTTAGGGTTAAAACAGAAGCTTGATCCTGAAGAGCCTTGATAATACGAGGATGACAATGGCCTTGGTTTACAGCGGAGTATCCACTCAGAAAATCCATGTATTTTTTTCCTTCAACATCCCAAAGGTTTATTCCTTTGCCTTTTTCCAGCACAACGGGTAGGGGATGATAATTATGAGCGCCGTATAGTTCTTCCAGTTCGAGATAATGATTCGTTTTTTCGCTTGTGGTATAAGTGATTGACATGCCTAGATGGTTTGGAATAGCGTTTTGAAATTGGCTAATCAATGTGATTGAAAATGGGAAATGAGAAATTTTTCCGAAACGGGTAGTCGGGGAGTAAAAGAAAGAAGCGTTAATGATTCAGCCAGTCAAGGTTGAGTCCAAAAAATGAATTCGCTTTTGTGTACATGGATACAAATGTAATCACTCAAACCCATTTGCAAAAATAGGATTCCGGAAAAGCCGGCAACTGTTCTGTTTTTTTATGAAAAATGCCAAAAACCGTACTGCCACTTCCACTCATGGAGGCATATACAGCGCCTGATTCGTACAATGATTCTTTAATGGAAGCGATTTCAGGATAATGATGGAAAACAGGAGTCTCGAAATCGTTTTTCACCCATTTATTCCAATCTTTCAGGGGAATTTCTGAAAGATTTTCGAGTGAATGGGGTGACCTGTCTTTTGACAGTTCACGAAATGCCCAGCCGGTATTGACATGTATACCTGGGTTGACAATCAGGATGTGATATCCTTTCAGCACATTTGGGAAAGGGGTCAGGATTTCACCTCTACCATGCGCTAGTGCAGGTTTGTTATAGAGAAAAAAAGGACAATCGCTGCCAAGCTCCAGAGCTAAACTCAAACGCAAGGAGTCATCTATGCTCAGCTTGAACATGAATTCAAGGGTTTTTAGCATAAAGGCGCCATCAGAGGAACCTCCGCCCATGCCAGCGCCGGTAGGTATGGATTTGTGAAGATGCACTTTTACTTGAGGCAGATCAGGGAAAATATCTTTTAATGATTGATAAGCTTTAAAGCATAGATTTTTCTCCGGAGCACAATCCAAGGGGATACCGGTTTGTGTAAATTCGAAATCTGTAGCGTTGGAGGGAATGATTTCGAGAGCATCGCATAAATTGATCGGATAGAAAATGGTTTCGAGATTGTGAAAACCATCTGTTCTTTTATCGAGGATATTTAGTCCGAGGTTGATTTTAGCGGAAGGGAATACGACCATTGTGTAAAGGTTATTTTCCTTCTCGGCCGTTTAGTTCATCGCGAATGGCAATGGCTTTGATGTAATCTTCCTGCTCAAGTACAGTATCAAGATAAGTCTGTAGTTCTTTGGTACTCATCATTTTAAGATTATCTCCACCGGTTGACTCGGTTGTTACCGTTGGTGATCCCTGCGGAGAAGTTATCTTTTTATTGTCTTCATCCATCATCACGCCTGCTTGGTTCAAAATCTCTTCGTATGTATAAATGGGGCATCCGAATCTGACAGCAATCGCCAAAGCATCGGAGGTTCTCGAATCGATTTCGATGGTGTCTCTATCAGAACTGCAAACCAATTTGGAGTAGAATACACCTTCCTGAAGATCATTAATGACAATCTCCAGCAGGTCCACGTTAAAAGCCAGCATGAAGTTTTTCATGAGGTCGTGGGTTAACGGGCGATTGGGTGTCATTCTTTCCAGGGCGACAGCGATGGCTTGAGCTTCAAAGCCACCAATAACGATGGGAAGTCTGCGCACTCCGTTGATTTCTCCAAGCACTACTGCATAGGAGTGGGTTTGGGTGATGCTGTGGGACAGCGCTACTATTTCTAATTCGATTTTTTTCATCGCAACTTTAACACCTTTTGGTGATACAAATATAAAAATTAAGCCTTTCAAAAAACAATGAAAGGCTTAAACATGACGAAAATTATGAAATCAGGCTTGTTGTTTGATTTTTTTTACGGCTTCAATCATTTTAGGAACCACTTCGAAAGCATCCCCCACGATTCCATAGTCGGCTGCTTTGAAAAAAGGAGCTTCAGGGTCTTTGTTGATAACCACAATGGTTTTACTCCTGTTTACGCCAGCCAAATGTTGAATAGCCCCGGAAATTCCGATAGCAATATACAGATTTGGAGCAATGGCGATTCCGGTTTGTCCAACGTGCTCGTGATGAGGTCTCCAATGAACATCAGCAACAGGACGACTGCAGGCGGTGGCAGCTCCAAGCAATTGAGCCAGTTCCGTAACAAGTCCCCAATTTTCAGGTCCCTTAAGTCCACGTCCTCCGCTCACAACAATGTCAGCCTCAGTTAGCGATACTTCCCCAGACACTTTTTGAACGGATTCAACTTTAACTTTTACTTCAGGTGAGGAGGTTTCCATTGACTGTACTTGTGCACTTCCTTCTCCTTTTGATACGTTATATGAATTTGGCTGTAAAGCAATGATTTTCTTTTCAGTAAGTATATTTATCTCAGAAAAAGCTTTACCACTGAATACAGATTTTTTTACTGTAAATCCATTGCTTGTTTTGGGCAGTTCAATGGCTCCGGTTACTAAGCCTGCCTTGAGCATGACGCTAAGCTGCGGGGCGATTGATTTTCCAGTGATGGTGTTTGAGAAAATGAGGATGTCGGAACTTTGCTTCTGAACCACTTCGGCAATCATTTTTGAAAAAGCGCGTGCATCGAAGCTGTAGGTGGCACTGTTTATTACATGATACACATTCGAAATGCCATATGCGCCCAGAGTGGAAAGGTCTTCGTTTGTCTCTCCAAATACGATTGCATTTGCGGTGCTTCCGGTTTGCTTGGCCAGGTCGCCGCCATAGCATGCCGCTTCGAATGCTGCTTTTTTAAGCTTACCCTCATTGAGTTCTATGTATACCAGTATGTTCATATTGTTTGGTTTGAGTGTTGGAGTCTTTGTTGATTATATCGCTTTTGCTTCCTCTTGTAGCAGTCGGATCAGTTCTTCCGGCTGTTCTGGAGAAATCAATTTGACGCCTGCCTTAGCTGGAGGGAGGTCGAAATTGGAAATGGATGTTTGTGCTTGATGAGATTCGGCTTCTATTGTTTTGAGGGGCTTGGTTCTCGCTCCCATGATTCCTTTCATATTCGGGATGCGTTGCTCGGCCATTCCTTTTTGGCAACTAACAATCAATGGTAAAGCTGCTGAGCATATTTCTTCTCCTCCTTCTATTTCTCTGGTTACTAATGCGTTATTTCCATTCAACTGAAATTTAGTTGCATGAGAAACGAATGGTAAATCCAAAGCGGCTGATACCATCGCTCCAATGGAAGATCCATTATAATCAATGGTTTCTTTACCGGTAAAGATCAAATCATATTGACCTGATTTTGCGAAGGATGCGATTTGCATTGCCACCACATAACTGTCATTCTCTTCGCATTGTATGCGAAATGCTTCGTCTCCTCCCAGAGCCAATGCTTTACGAATGATCGGCTCGCAGTCGGCTCCTCCAACAGTAATCAGATGAATCGTTACAGATGGGTCGGCTTCTTTAAGCTCAATAGCCCTTACCAGGGAGTACCACTCATCGTAAGGATTGATGATCCACTGAACGCCATCGCCGGAGAATTTCGTATTGTTGTCCGTGAAAGCTATTTTTGCAGTAGTGTCGGGAGTTTTGCTGATGCAAACTAGAATTTTCATATCAGATTTTTGTTGTGTTGGTTCTTTCCCTTGTTCCGGGGTTGCAAATATAGTTTGCATTGCCCGTTTTTTAATATCAATGTCATGACTCGCATCGAAAAAATTCTGGAAATGTTAAACGGGGATCCCAAAGATTCTTTTTTGAACCATGCCCTTGCCATGGAATACATCAAAGAAGGCAAAATTTCGGAATCCATCGCTCTACTCTCCGAATTGCTGTCTCGCGACCCGAACTATGTGGGATCCTATTATCACCTCGCCAAATTGTATGAAATGACGGAAAACCGCTCCATGGCCGAAGAAACCTATGAAAAAGGGTTGAAGGTGGCCAAGGAAGCGAATGACAGACATAGTTTCAATGAGCTGAGGTCGGCTTTGGACGAACTTATTTCATAATCATCGCATTTTTGGATACAGAATCAAATCATTTCTTTTGAACCTAGAAAAGTCTTTCATCGATTTCATAAAAAAAGAGTCTCTTTATAAACCAGGAGAAAATTTGCTCATTGCAGTCAGTGGTGGTGTAGATTCTGTTGTTTTATGTGAATTATGTCATAGAGCAGGTTTTCGTTTTTCCATTGCCCATGCCCATTTCGGACTTAGGGGAAAGGATAGCGATGCTGATGCCGATTTTGTGAGGTCTTTGGCTTCCAAATACCAAGTGCCATTTTTTATCCGACATTTCAACACCTTGGAGGAGATGAAATCATCCGGAAATGGATTGCAGCAGACCGCCAGGGAGCTCAGATATCATTGGTTCCTTAGGCTGCTAGAAGGGGAGAATGAAGAGCAGATTACCATGTCTCATTTGTTGACCGCTCATCATGCAGATGACCAAGCTG
>JAURKN010000029.1 GCA_030831725.1 Ferruginibacter sp. | reverse complement strand
TGTCAGGGATTTCAAAGTATGGAAGAATATGATCAGGGCATACATCAACTCACGGATATGCTTAAGGGCAATCTTCAGCCATTGATGAACCAGTTGAAAATGAATCTTGAAAAACAGGTATCGGAGTTGGAATTTGAAAAAGCCGCCATTACGAAAGATAAGATTGTCCGTTTGCAACAATACAAAGTCAATTCCACGGTTGTGAATACCAAAACAGGAAAAGTGGATGTATTCAGTATTCTGGAAGAAGGGAATCTAGCATATGTCAATTATCTGGCTGTAAACGACGGAAGTGTTTACAGGACCAAAACGATCACACTAGAAAAAAGACTGGAAGAGACTGCGGCGGAAGTTCTTGCATTCGCCATTATGCAATTAAGACAAATGTTCAATAGCGATGCAGATGAGATCATCGTTCCTTTCCCAATATCCATTCCTAGCCAAACTTTGAAAATCACTTTGCCGAAAGCAGGAGATAAAAAGAAGTTGCTTGAGCTTTCTCAGAAGAATGTGAATTATTTCAGAAAGGCCATTGATCAACAAAAAATGCTGCATCTGGAAGAATCCACACCGGATTTAGCTATGCAGGTTTTGGTGGGTTTACAAAAGGATCTGAAACTTCAACAAATTCCTGATCATATAGAATGTTTTGACAATTCCCATTTACAGGGCAGCAATACGGTATCTGCCATGGTTTGTTTCAAAAACGGCGTACCGTCAAAAAAAGACTACAGGCATTTCAACATACAAACCGTTGAAGGGATAGATGATTTTGCCTCTATGAAAGAAGCTGTTTATAGGCGATATAAACGTGTGTTAGACGAGCAACTCCCAATTCCGTCTCTTGTTATCATAGATGGCGGAAAAGGGCAATTAAACGCTGCTCTGAATAGTATTTCCTTACTGGGATTGAACGGAAAAATCACCTTGGTAGGATTGGCTAAAAATCAAGAGGAACTTTTTTTTGCGAACGATCAGGAGTCTTTGGTTTTACCATGGAGCAGTGAAAGCTTGAAATTGATCAGAAGAATAAGAGACGAGGTTCATCGATTTGGCATCACTCATCACAGAAACCGAAGAAGCAATTCTGCCATAGACAATCAATTGTTGGACATTGTTGGTATCGGTGAATCCACGGCCGATGAACTTTTACGTCATTTCAAGTCTGTACGAAAAATAAAATCTTTACACTTGGAGGATTTGATTCTGGTTGTTGGATTGAAGAAAGCAAATCTTATTTTTAATCATTTTCATAAAAAATAAAAATACCCTCACGTGGAGGGTATTTTATAAAAAGGTTCTTGAAACTCAGATTAGTAGCTCCAAAGATCTTGTTCGTAAGTAAAAATCTTCTCTTTGATGGTTTCTCCTTCAAACAGCTGATGAAGGGGTTTTTCTTTGATTCCTGGATAGCTTCTGATATCAAGGTCTCTTGGATTATCCATAGAGCTCTTGATGATGCGTCCTTCGAACATTCTGCTTTCAAAGAGTTCTTCCCAAGTCATTTTACCACCATAGTTTTTCGCGTTGTAAACATCGAAAGTGGCGAAAATCGGACGCATGTCAGGATAGTAAATCCAGAACAATTCAGTTGGTCCGAGATCAAGTCCTTGTGAAGTGATGATGTTTTTTACAGGTGCTATACCTAATATTCTCCAGAAAAGTCTTGAACTTTCCTTATCGAAAATCACCTCTTCTTTCACATGGAACTTGTAAAATGAATCTAGGTTGATGTCGTTGCGTTTTTTCTTTGTACCAATCATGTTACCCAGTGAATCGTATTCAGGAACTTCAATTTCGTCTCCCAAAACTGCTTTCGCAATTTCAGCACGGGTCATTGGAGTTGTGAAACGATCGTCTACGCTGGAAAATGCAGTGATTTCTTTTGTACTATCCTGCAATGCTTGCAGTAAAATCGAAATGAATCTCTGGTTACCATTATCAGCATCAGCCGCGTAATTGAAGGTATGATTCAATTTTTCGCGTGTGTCGATTTCTCTCCAGATTCTGTGGCGATAAACCGCATCGTCTGCACGCAAATGCTCGTAAGCAAGAGGTGCACGATCTCTGAGGGCAGATGTTTCAACCGCCTCATCCGGACGAAGAGATTTTTTTATCACCTTCAACGGCAAGCTGTCATTTGGTGGTGGTGGCGGCGGTGGTGGTTCCACGGGAGCTGCTACCACATCCTCGGTTGGAGCTGTAGACTGAATTTTGGCCTTTGTCTTTGTTTTAGTCGTCTTTTTTACAGACTTCTTCTTTTTCTGGGCAAAGGTGGCATCAGCCGATCCAATCAGCACAACAGCAAGCAGAAGATATTTGAACATTCCGATTTTCATAGTATTTCGGTTTAGTATAATGCAATGGATTTACCTTCGATGGTACGAACTCCATCCGGACCTTGTACTTTAACGTTATCGAAAGTAATTACAGAACCTGGTATGCAACGTTGCATGTATTGTTGCAAAGAAGCAAGGTTGTTACCGTTGATGTTAGCCTGTACCACATTGCTGAAGCCAGCTCCCGAGAAATAAACGGTAGCACTTACTACGTTGAAACGAAGGTCGAAGTCGAAGTTTTCCAGTTCCGCACGGCAGAAAGACTGACTCTTGAACTCAACAGAAGGCATTCTCACTTTACCGGAACCAACCTTGAAGATCGGATCAGGTATTCTCTTCACACGGAATTCAAACGCGGTAGACTTTTTGTCTGCAACAACGGTCACAGTTGCTTTACCAACAGCATTCACACGTACAGTTCTTACAGAACCATTTCCGCTGATTGTACCATTAGACATAGAAACTGTGGTCTTATCCCAACCAGTTGGAGAACCAATGGTAACAGGATTGTCAACACCGATGTAGAAAACATTCATTTTGTCAGGCATTACAGCCGCTCCACCCGGAGTACCGACAGTATACTTTACTTCAAATGTTTTTGATTCTTTTGTACCATCTGGTTTTGTGTATGTTACGTTTACAGGAACTGTTCTTGATCCTGAACCGCTCACATTGAATTTGGAAGAAGCACGTCCATCAGCCGCCAACGGCATTGATGCGCCATTAATGGTGATTTGTGGTTGTGCAGCCTTACTGTAAGCACCCACACCTGCAGTGATTTCCAATTCTTCACCAGGCATAAGGTAGTTTGAACTTTGTCCTACAAGAGCAGCAAACTGGTCATAAACTACTTTTACAGCACCCACCTGATTGTGGCAATAAGTGACAATTTGGTTTTCAGCATTTTTCACGTTGTTTTGAAACTTACTCAACAATGTGATTGCCGCAACCGTTGGTGTCATGTGAAAATAGGCGAATGTGAAGTCTTTTTCTTTTCCATCCTGGCCTTTCACTTTTCCTTGTTTTTCAACAGGGAAAGTTTTTTCGAATTCAGCTTTCAAAGAAGGATCAATAGCAAGCATCTGATCTCTGTAATCATTTAGCTTTTTTTCCAATTCAGGCCCTTTGTTTTTTCCACCTTTTTCGTTACCGAAAAGACGAGTAGCGGCCTCCAGGTCGTCTTCTTTATATACCTCGACGCCCTCTTTCATTTCTAAACCAGCTTCTTTTTTCAATTCAACTTTAAGTTGATCGATATAAACTGCGATATCCGCGGAAAGCTTTTTAGCTTGATTGGCTTTTTCGTTCCAAGGCTTTGCTTTTTCTGAAGTCATTGGATCCTTGAGTTTTGCCTCCAATGAAGTGTATAATGTACCGTTAGCAGATGTCAGGTTATCGTTTGAAGTAATCAAACTCTTATCTACCACTTTAAATGCATTCAGGATTTCGGATGATACGTTCAGTGCCAGAAGTGCGGTGAGCACCAGGTACATCAGGTTGATCATCTTTTGCCTGGGTTCGGCGGGTAATGCCATGACTGATTATATTAAGTGTGTTTAGTAATGTTGTTTTTTATTGAATGTAAT
>JAURKN010000028.1 GCA_030831725.1 Ferruginibacter sp. | reverse complement strand
GCCAAGCTCGCAGATCAGTATTATAACAATCAACCCGAAAAATGGTATTCTCATCTTGAGAAATTCAGATTGACAAAAGAGACGGGAATAGATATTGTAGCAACTTCCGGAAAACCGATTATCAAGAGTCCTAAAAACAAGGCATGGGGAAAAACATCTATTCCTTTCATGGCTCATGGTTACGAAGAGCTTGTAACTCCGCTTCATATGCTTATGCTGTATAATGCGGTTGCCAACAACGGAAGAATGATGAAACCTTATTTGGTAAATGCAATTCGCGAACACGGTGTGGATGTTCAGCAATTCGCACCTCAGGTTCTGGATGAAAAGATATGCAGTGATGCCACTATCCAAAAAGCAAAAATCTGTTTGTCTGCCGTAGTGGACAGTTCACGTGGTACAGCTCACAAATTCGTACACTCCGAAGAATATCCCATTGCAGGAAAAACCGGAACCGCAGTTACCGCGTTGAATAACAAAGGTTATGTGGATGGTAAAAAAATGTACCAATCCTCATTCATCGGATTCTTTCCCGCAAACAAACCTGTTTACAGCATAGCAGTTGTGATTCAAAACAGCAAGGAATCGAAGCAGACCTATGGCGGACCAGTTGCCGGTACGGTATTCAAAAAAATTAGTGATCGGATTTATAATAGATTTCTGAGCAAACCAGACAATGTCAAGCCGAATGTTTCAGATTCAGCATCTGGACTCTACTCAGGTTGGAAACCCGATTTCCAATACCTGTTTCAAAGACTTAACATGGGCTATTCCGATTCGACAGACAAGTCAAAATGGACTAGCACGGTTTTTTCTCCCAAAAGCAAAACCGTCATGACCAAGGTGAATCAGATCAACGCATCAAACACAGTACCCGACCTGAAAGGTATGGGTTTGAAAGACGCTTTATATCTGCTGGAAAACAAGGGACTAACGGTTATGGTGAGTGGTAAAGGGAAAGTGGTGTCTCAAAGCATGATGGCAGGAACAAACATTAAACCAGGACAACAAATCATATTGATGCTCAATTAGAGCGCTAATGCTGAACGAACTATTATATCGGGTAAACATCAAAGCTGTTTCAGGTAATCTTGAAACAACGATTTCGAATCTCCAGACAGATTCAAGAAAAGTGACCCCCGGAACTTGTTTCATTGCAGTCAAAGGTGTTTTTTCCGATGGTCATCAATTCATTCCCAATGCGATACTGCAAGGTGCGAAGGTTATCATATGCGAACAGCTTCCTCAATCGCTGAAAGAAGATGTTTGTTATGTTGAAGTGGCTGATACATCAGTGGCTGCGGGTATCATCAGCGCGAACTATTTCGGAAATCCGTCTGAAAAAATGAAAGTGGTTGGTGTAACCGGTACGAATGGAAAAACAACCATAGCCACCTTGCTTTGGAAATTGTTTACTGAGTTAGGTTATACGTGTGGACTTGTCAGTACGGTTCAGAATAGAATCGGTTCAAGATCACTGGAATCGACACATACAACACCTGACCCTGTTTCATTGCAGGCATTGATGGCGGAAATGAAAAACGAGGGATGTACGCATGTGTTTATGGAATGCAGCAGCCATGCCATACATCAGCAAAGAATTGCAGGCGTTCATTTCACCGGAGCGATTTTCAGCAATATCACGCATGATCATCTCGATTATCATGGCAGTTTTGAAGAATACATACGGGTGAAGAAATCATGGTTCGACGGGCTTCCCTCTCATTCATTTGCGATAAGCAATTCGGATGACAAGCGAGGACATGTGATGTTGCAGAATACCAAAGCCAAAAAGCTTTTTTATAGTTTAAGAACACTTGCTGATTTTAAAGGAAAGATTTTGGATAATAGTCTGAACGGACTGCATCTGATTCTCAATGACATTGAAGTCCATTTTAGGATGATTGGGAATTTCAATGCATATAATCTTTTAGCGGTATTTGGTGCTGCTGTCAGTTTGGGTGAAGACAAGCATAATGTATTGCAAGTGATGAGTTCTTTGACAGGTGCGGAAGGAAGGTTCGATTTCATTACCAGTAAAAACGAAAAGGTGGTTGGCATCGTCGATTATGCCCACACACCAGATGCTTTGCTGAATGTGTTGGCCACAATTAAAGATTTAAGACAGGAGAACCAGAAGATTGTTACTGTCGTTGGATGCGGAGGTAATCGCGACAAACAGAAAAGACCGATCATGGCGGAAGTAGCATGTCAACACAGCGATAAAATCATTCTGACTTCAGATAATCCGAGAGACGAAGATCCTCAGGACATATTGAGAGATATGGAATCCGGTATAAATGTGGTATGTAGAAAAAAGTGCATCACCATAGCCGATAGAAGAGAAGCGATCAAGACAGCGGTGAATTTGACATCAGAAAAGGATATACTGCTCATTGCCGGAAAAGGACATGAAAAATATCAGGAAATCAGAGGTGTAAGACATCCTTTTGACGACAAAGAGGTGATGAATGAAATGTTTGAACTTTTAGAAAAATAAAGAAACAGCAAAGCGATGCTCTATCATTTGTTTGATTGGTTTTCAAAACAAGACTATCGGATTCCGGGAGGAGGAGTGTTTCAGTTTATCACTTTCAGGGTGATGCTGGCTTTGATTCTTTCTTTGATCATTTCGACAGTTTTTGGAAAAAAAATCATCTCCTTTCTGCAAAGGAAACAATTGGGAGAGTCCGTTAGAGATCTTGGTTTGGAAGGCGAACAACAGAAAAAAGGAACTCCAACCATGGGCGGTTTGATCATCATACTATCTATACTTATTCCTACGCTGCTTTTTGCCAATCTGGATAAAGTATATATCAGATTGATGTTGTTGAGTACGGTTTGGCTTGGTGCTATCGGCTTTTTGGATGATTACTTGAAAATCAGAGCCAAGAGAATGGCAAAGCAAAAAGGATTGGAATATAAAAAATCCGATGCGGATGGCTTGGCGGGCAGATTTAAGATTGTAGGACAGGTAATGCTCGGATTGATTGTTGGGGTAACGCTTTATTTTAATCCGAACGTGGTAGTGAAAAGGGAAGTAGTGAGAACAGGTGCAGGCAATGTTGTAGCAGAAAATAGTTCAGGAAAAAAAGTGAAATACGACAGTGTGATGGTTGATGGTAAGGTTCGAGTGTTCACGGATGCGAAAACCGTAATCACTACCATACCATTTGTAAAAGGACATGAGTTCAATTATGCCAAACTATTGCCGGAATCAATGGCTGAATATACTTATTTGGTTTACATATTGATCGTGATTTTCATCGTGACAGCTGTAAGCAACGGAGCGAATATCACGGATGGCCTGGATGGTTTGGCTACAGGTGTGAGCGCCTTGATAGGAATTTGTTTGGGCATTTTCGCTTACGTGAGCGGAAATATCAAATTCGCGGAATACCTGAACATCATGTATATCCCGAACCTCGGAGAACTTTCGATTTTCATTGCCGCATTTGTTGGGTCATGCATCGGATTTTTATGGTACAACGCATATCCGGCACAGGTTTTCATGGGAGATACCGGTAGCCTGGCTCTGGGTGGAATCATCGCCGCACTTGCCATCATTGTGAGAAAAGAATTATTGATTCCAATTTTCTGTCTGGTATTTCTGGTGGAGAATTTGAGTGTGATGATACAGGTGAGTTATTTCAAATACACGAAAAAGAAATATGGTGAAGGAAGAAGAGTGTTTTTGATGAGTCCGTTGCATCACCATTATCAGAAAAAAGGTTTTCATGAAAGTAAGATTGCCGTGAGATTTTGGATTGTGACGATTTTGAGTGTGACCATGGCAATCGTAACCCTTAAACTTAGATAATCCATATCGTTTCATAATCCCCTACCTCTTGAAAATGTACTACCCATTAAATTCGATGCTTTTGAAGAACCATTTTTTGTAGACCATTCATCCCTCACCGCAAGTGAGGTTTAGGATACAGAAAAACAGAACATCCAACCAGAAAAAAGGAACGTCTTAGGACATCCTTATCAGGAAAGATATCTGTCTAACCATTGAATTACTAACCCGTTTCTCTGAAAACCTGCAACCCTTTTACAGGATTGTTTTTTGATCCGTACTTATTTTTTAACCCTTGTCATTGTTCATGAACAAACGTATTGTCATTCTGGGTGCCGGAGAAAGCGGAATCGGAGCAGCACTGCTGGCCAGAAAGTATGGCTATGATGTATTTGTCAGCGATGGCGGCAACATAAAGGAATCATTCAGAAAAGAACTTTCCGATGCACAGATCGGTTTTGAAGAAGGAGGACATGACGACGGGAAAATCATGAATGCCGATGAAGTGATTAAAAGTCCGGGTATTCCTGAAAAAGCGGAGATCATCAAAAAAATCCGGAGCAATGGAATCCCTGTTTTAAGTGAGATTGAATTTGCATATCGATATTCAGGAGGTAGCAAAGTTGTTGCCATAACAGGCAGCAATGGAAAAACAACCACAACCGCATTGACATATCATATTTTCAAACATGCGGGTTTGGACTGCGCCCTTGTCGGAAACATAGGTTATTCTTTCGCAAGACAGATAGCCACATCTCCCGCTTCGGTATATGTCGTGGAAGTAAGTTCATTTCAGCTGGACGATATCCAAACCTTTAAACCCGATATCGCCATCCTGACCAACATTACGGAAGATCACCTCGACCGATATGAATACAAATTGGAGAATTATATAAAAAGCAAGTTCCGGATCACGATGAATCAATCTTCTGAAGATGTGTTCATTTATAATCTGGATGATGAAAACACCAATAAAAATCTTAGCCAATACCCCATTAAATCAAACCAAGTACCAGTCACTATGAGAAAAGAACTCCCCCAAGGCGCTTATCTGACCAATGCCATGATGCATTTAAAATGGAAATCCGAGGAAATGCAAATGAGTGTCGAAGATTTCGCATTGAAAGGTAAGCATAACCAATACAACACCATGGCGGCGAGCATGGCAGCAACAGCAATGGATATACGAAAAGAGAAAATCAGAGAGGCGTTGCAAACCTTCGAAAGTCTGGAGCACAGGATGGAAAAAGTGCTTACCCTGAAAGGAATTGATTTCATTAACGACAGCAAAGCCACCAACGTAAACAGCACCTGGTTCGCATTGGAGAGCATGACCAAACCTGTTATTCTGATTTTAGGTGGCGTGGATAAAGGAAACGATTATGATTTGCTTAAGCCCTTGGTGGAAGAGAAGGTGAAAGCCATTGTATGCCTGGGAACGGACAATCAAAAAATTCATGATGCTTTCGGAGAGATGGTCCCATTGATTTATGATACCAAAACTGCGGCGGACGCAGCTTCGGCAGCATTTCAAATCGCAAACAAAGGAGAAGTGGTTCTGTTGAGTCCGGCTTGTGCCAGTTTTGATTTGTTTAAAAATTATGAAGACCGTGGAAATCAATTTAAAGCGGCAGTAAGAGCACTATAATAAACAATGAGCATTTTCAACCATATCAAATCTATTTTTGACCGAAATCAGTCAAGCCCGGATGTTTCACCATCTCCTTTCAGAAATATTTCTGAAGTAGGTGGAAGTCTGGTTGTGAAAACCAGAGGTGATAGGGTTATTTGGGCAATTGTTTTGATGCTGACTTTGGCGAGTTTGCTTTTGGTGTACAGCAGTACAGGATCATTGGCTTATAGGATGAGCAAAAGCACAGAAAGTTACCTGTTCAAACAGTTCACCTTTATCGTAATAGGACTGTTGCTGATTTACTTTTTCCATAGAATCAACTATACATTCTATTCCAGATTGGCTCTTCTCTTTTTTATCATTTCCATTCCTTTGTTGATCTATACCTTGTTCTTTGGTGTTCAGTTGAATGCTGGTAGTCGTTGGATCAGACTCCCGGTCATCAACATGACTTTCCAGACATCGGATTTGGCAAAGCTTGCTTTATTCATGTATCTCAGCAGACAATTGAGCAAAAAGCAGGATGTTATCAAAGATTTTAAAAAAGGATTTCTACCAATCATCGCTCCTGTTTTGTTGATCTGTGCGCTGATAGCACCTGCCAATCTGTCTACCTCTTTGTTGATTTTTGGAACAAGCATTTTGCTGATGTTCATCGGCAGAGTAAGAACCAGACATATTTTATCCGTTATCGGTCTGGCTATGATTCCTGTGGCATTACTGGTGATGCTTGCCGTGACGCACTACGACAAAAATACCGGCAAGGCGACCAAGTTGCCTGAGATCATCAATAAAGGAAGGGTTCCAACTTGGACAGGAAGGATTCAGACTTTTCTGTTCAGCAAGAAAGAAGACGATAATGAAAAATTATATCAGAACAACCAGGCAAAAATCGCCATTGCAAACGGCGGTTGGTTTGGACGTGGACCAGGAAACAGTGTGCAACGAAACTTTCTTCCACATTGTTACAGTGATTTCATTTATGCCATCATCATAGAGGAATACGGTTTTGTTGGAGCGGCAGTGATGATGCTGATTTATATGGTTTTTTTATTCAGGTGCATAAGGCTGTATAAGAAATGTCCTTTCGCATTTGGCGCTTTTCTCGCTTTGGCATTAAGTTTCACTTTGGTGATACAGGCCGTGGCAAACATGGGAGTGAATGTGAGTGTACTTCCCAATACTGGTGTCACATTGCCATTGGTGAGTATGGGAGGATCAAGTTTATGGTTTACCTGTATGGCAATCGGTATCATATTGAGTGTTGCCAGAAATGTTGAGCAGCTAGAGGGTGAAAGTGTTTTGAATGAACAAAAAGAAAAAGAATCTGCCGAGATAGCGGCATCATGAAGCATATGGAACATAACAGACCCAAAAGATTCATGATAGCCGGTGGAGGAACAGGTGGGCACATATTTCCTGCGATTGCGATTGCAAACGCATTGAAGAAAAAAATGCCCGATTCGGTTTTTCTTTTTGTGGGTGCGAAAGGAAAAATGGAGATGGAAAAAGTACCACAAGCCGGCTATGAAATCGAAGGATTGACCATAGCGGGATTCAACAGAAGTTCTTTGATGAAAAATATCGGTTTGCCGTTCAAGCTGATCAAAAGTTTTTTTGAAACGGCGTCAATCGTAAAAAGGTTCAAACCTGATGCGGTTATCGGAGTTGGCGGCTATTCAAGTTTTCCGGTGTTGAGGTATGCTCAGTCAAAAGGCATTCCCACATTCATTCATGAAGCCAATTCTTTTGCAGGGAAATCCAATATCATGCTGGCAAAAAAAGCGACCGCTGTTTTTACCGCTTCAGATGGAATGGAAAAATTCTTCCCGGCAAATAAGATTGAGGTGACAGGAAATCCGGTTCGTCATTCCATCATGAGTCAATCACAAAGCAGGGAAAATGCGATTCGTCAATTTGGTCTGGACCCATTCAAAAAAGTGATATTCAGTGTAGGTGGAAGCTTGGGAGCATTGAGTATAAACAAAGCACTCGTCTCCGGATTGGACAAACTGGAAAAAGAGGGCATTCAGCTGATTTGGCAAACCGGAAAACCATTTTTTGTAAATGCAGAAAAAAGCTGTCAAAACAGAAAAGGCATTTGGGTGAGCGATTTCGTCAACAACATCGAAGTTGCCTATGCCGCGGCAGATCTTGTGATCAGCAGAAGTGGTGCCATGTCTGTCGCAGAGCTCTCCGTAGTGGGCAAGCCGGTGATTTTCGTTCCAGATCCTGATGCAGCTGAGGATCATCAAACGGAGAATGCAAAAAAACTGTCAGATAAAAAAGCTGCGGTTTTGATTGCAGACAACAAAACAGAGAGCATCTTGGTTGACGCGGCCATCGAGCTTGTCAAAAACGAAGAAAAAAGAAAAAACATGCAAGAAGCAATTTTGTCTTTCGGAATCGCTGATGCAGACGAAAGAATCGCCAATGCGATTATGAAAAAATTATAATGAGTCTAAAGGAAATACATATCGAGTCATGGGTCAGAAATCTGACTAAAAACGGAGGGGAGGGGCATGCCTTGTACTTTCTGGGCATCGGAGGAATCGGTATGAGTGCCTTGGCCAGGTTCTTCAACAGCTTGGGCGTTCGGGTAAGCGGATATGACAAAACAGAAACACCATTGACAAAGAAGTTGGAATCAGAAGGTATGTGTATCCATTACACAGATGATTTCAATCAATTTGATGCGGATTCCGCGTTTGTGATTTATACACCTGCCATACCGAAGGATCTTGGAGAATGGGTAGAGCTGGAAAAGTCAGGGATTCAAATGGTCAAAAGAAGTGAGGTCCTGGGTGCAATCATAAATGCCAATCAAAACATTTGCATCGCCGGTACACATGGAAAAACGACCACAAGCACCATGGTCGCGCATATATTACAGGACAGCGGTTTTGGTTGTACGGCATTTCTGGGTGGCATTTCCTCAAACCATCAATCCAATTATTGGAGCAGCAATCCGATGTGGTGTGTCGCAGAAGCGGATGAATACGACAGAAGCTTTTTAAAACTCGATCCATATATCGCTGTCATTACAGCGATGGATCCCGACCATCTTGACATCTACGGAGATGAAAAGCAATTTACCGAAGCGTTTATCTCTTTTGGTAAAAAAGTGAGAAAAGGAGGAATGCTGTTGGTCAATTATGCCCTGGCTTCAAAATTTTATTTTCCTGCTGAAGGATTGAAAACATATGCGTTGAACCAGAAAGAGGCAAATTGTCATGTTAAAAAATGGGAAGTGATTGATGGTGTTTATCATTTTGATGCGATGATCGATGGCAAAGAAATGCAAGGTTTTCAATTGCCGATGGGAGGAACCCATAATCTAGAAAATGCACTCGCAGCAATTGCCGTTGCTGTTACAATCGGGATTGATGAAGACAAAATAAAAAAAGCCATTGCGGGATTCAAAGGCGTAAAAAGAAGGTTTGAATATATTTTTAACAATAAGGAAACCGTGATGATTGATGATTATGCGCATCATCCCAAAGAGCTTGACGCATTGATTGGCGGTGTAAGGGAAATGCATCCGAAAAGAAAATTGACCGTCGTTTTTCAGCCACATCTCTACTCAAGGACAAGAGATTTTGCTGATGGATTCTCCGATTCTCTGAGCAATGCCGATGAGGTTATTTTGCTTCCCATTTATCCTGCCAGAGAGTTACCCATGGAAGGAGTGAACAGCGAAATGCTAGCTCAAAAAATGTCGAATCAAAAAGTCACCTGTTGTGAAAAATACGAACTGGAAAATCTTTTGAAAAATAAAAAAGAGAAAAAAGAACTCGAGTTATTGGTTATGGCAGGAGCCGGTGACATAGATGCATTGATTGGTCCTATTAAAAACGCACTGAATTGAAATGATGAACAACATTAAGAACATACCCTTTAAAAAAATAGGAATCGGTGTCCTTTGGACTTTGATTGCCAGCGGAGGCGTATTCCTTTTGTTGAGCGCCATGCAAAAAAAATCAACTGAGGTGTGCTCTGGGTATGAAGTAAACATATCGGGCGTGAACAATCATTTTTTTGTGAATGTGCAGGATGTTGTGGCCATCATTCAAGGATTTACCGGGAAAGACATCAAAGGAAAATCGGTTTCAACATTTCCACTATTGACCATCGAGAAAAAATTAAAAACAGAACCATGGATCAGCAATGCGGAATTGTTTTTCGATAAAAACAATAAGCTTATCGCTGACATTCAAGAGAGAAATCCTGTTGCAAGGGTGTTCAGACAAAATGGAACATCTTTTTATATCGACCATGAGCTGAATATCTTGCCAAAACGAGGTGACAAATCTGCTAGACTTCCGGTGTTTACAGGTTTTCCCGCAGTAGGAAATGTGTTGATTCCTGCCGACAGCAACTTGTTGAAGCAAATTGGGGAGATGAGTCTGTTTATACAAAAAGACAGTTTCATGTATGCGATGTTGGATCAGATAGACATAAGGCCAGACAGGACTTTCATTTTGATTCCTAAAATCGGAGAACAGGCAATTTTGTTCGGTGATGCATCAGACAAAGAAGAGAAATTCAGAAAGCTGAAACTGTTTTATGAAAAAGTGATTCCATTGCGTGGCTGGAACGCTTATCAAAAAGTGAACCTGCAATTCAAAGACCAGATTGTCGCATCCATAAAAGGAAGAGAAGAGATTATGGCGGATTCGATGAAGACCATATCCATGTTGAAAGCGATGGCAGATATGGCACAACGCATGTCGGGTGATACCACTCAAAATATGGTTCAGGACAACAGTAAGAACACAACTGATGTATCGCTGATTCTTGAATCTTTTTCCAGAGATGATATGCCCGGCGAAAATCTTGAAATTAACGGTGCAGCAACAACGCCGAAAGTCGAAAGCAACCCGGCACCCAAATCGAATACTGCTGTTGTCATCAAGAAAGAAAGTTCGAATAAAACGAATGTGAAAACAGAAAAAACCAAAAGCAAGGTGGAAACAAAAAAAACGCCACCACTTAAAAAAACGGTTCAACAGCCATCAACTCAAAAATCAAACGATTATAAATAAAACAACATCATTCACAACCCTTAAGAACAAACACACAAAACACAATTATGCAACACGAACAACCCATCATCGTAGGACTTGACATAGGAACTACGAAAATTGCAGCCATCGCCGGAAGAAAAAATGAGTTCGGCAAATTGGAGATTCTTGGCTTCGGTCGTGCGAACAGCAATGGTGTTCAGCATGGCATGGTGCTGAATATCGACCAAACCATCAAAGCGATACAAATGGCTTTGGAAAAATGCCTTGAAAGCAATCCATCACTTAAGATTCATGAAGTGTATGTTGGTATTGCCGGACATCACATCAAGAGTTTGCAGACCCGTGGTGATATAGTTCGTCAAAATACCGAAGATGAAATCAGCCAGGAAGAGGTGGATCGTCTGATTGCAGATCAATACAGAACATATATACCATTGGGTGATCAGATCATTGATGTGATTCCTCAACAATTCACGGTGGATTCTCATCCGAACATTCCAAATCCGATTGGGTACAGTGGTGTGAAAGTGGGTGCGAATTTCCATATCATCACCGGAGATAAAAATGCGATTCGCAACATCAATCGCAGCGTAGAAAAAGCCGGATTGAAAACAAAAGATCTTGTTCTGCAACCTCTTGCCTCTGCTGCGGCGGTGATGTCTGAACAGGATTTAGAAGCAGGCGTTGCCATAGTGGACATCGGTGGAGGAACAACTGACCTCGCCGTATTCTGCGAAGGAGTGTTGAAATACACTGCAGTTATTCCATTCGGCGGAGAGAATATCACCAACGATATCAAACTGGGATTGGGTGTGTTGCGTACACACGCAGAAGCGATGAAAGTACAGTTTGGAAGCGCCTTGTCCAACGAAACAAAATCAAATGCATTCATCACCATTCCCGGATTACGCGGTATGGCGAACAAAGAAATCGCAGTTAAAAATCTGGCCAGCATCATACAGGCAAGAATGAGCGAAATCATGGATTTTGTATCCTATCACTTGAAGCAAGTAGGACTCGACAGTCGTTCCCTGAATGGCGGTATCATCCTCACAGGTGGTGGTTCTCAACTCAAACATGTATTGCAACTTACAGAGTATCTCACCGGACTCAATGCAAGAATAGGTCTACCGAACGAACACCTTACCGGAGATGATCTCGATGAATTGTCAAAGCCGATGTACAGTACATGTATCGGACTTATCCTGAAAGGCTATAATGATTACGAAAATAAACTCAGAGCGAATGGCATCATGCATGAGCCCATCGAAATCGTAAGAGATGAGAAAATCGCTGCTGAAAGAAATGAGGAACTCGCCAAAGCTGCTGAAGTTGGTGAGCCTGCAGAAGTAACTTCTGAAAAAGAAAATGAAACAACCGTTACCGAAACTGTTTCCGGTCCGGTAGATGTTACGCCAAGAATCAAAACCCTGAAAGGTTTTATGGATTCATTCAAAGAAGGAATCATCGATCTCTTCCGCGAAGAAGGAGATAAAGTTCTCTAAGAAACAGCACCAAATTAACTTATATACTAACCCAAATAGAGAGAAATGATACATTTTGATTTACCAAAAGAGCAATCTTCCATCATCAAAGTAATCGGAGTAGGCGGAGGTGGAAGCAATGCGGTCAACCATATGTTCGACCAAAAAATTGACGGAGTCGATTTCATCATTTGCAATACAGATGCACAGGCGATAGCGACAAGTAAAGTTCCCAACAAAATTCAGCTGGGTCCTCATCTTACCCAAGGACTTGGAGCAGGTGCGAATCCTTCCATTGGCAGGCAAGCCACTGAAGAAAGTTTGGAAGAAATCAAGCGAATACTTGAAGTGAATACCAAAATGGCATTCATCACCGCAGGTATGGGCGGTGGAACCGGAACTGGAGGCGCACCAATCATCGCTCAGATCTGTAAAAAAATCGGCATTCTTACAGTTGGCATTGTGACAACCCCTTTCGGATATGAAGGAAGAAAAAGAATGCATCAGGCACAGGAAGGCATCAATCTGCTGAAAGATAATGTGGATACATTGCTTGTAATCAGCAACGACAAGTTGAGACACCAGTTTGGAAACCTGAAAATGAAGGAGGCTTTCGGAAGAGCGGATAATGTTCTTGCGACTGCGGCTAAATGCATCACCGATGTAATCAACAGCACAGGACAAATCAATGTTGACTTTGCGGATGTTTGTACAGTTATGAGAGATGGCGGAGTTGCCATACTCGGAAGTGCTGCCGCTTCAGGTGAGGGAAGAGCTCAAACCGCGATTGAATGTGCTTTGACCTCGCCATTGCTTAACGATAGCGATATCAGAGGAGCGAAATGGATTCTCATCAACATCAACAGTGCCGAAGGTGAACATGAGTTTACCATGGATGAAGTTGAAATCATACAAAATCATTTGATAGAAGCAGCAGGAGAGGATACGGATGTCATTCTCGGTATGGGTTATGATAATTCACTCGGAGATCAAATAGGCATCACCCTGATTGCAACAGGATTCAATCATCAGGACCCATTCGCACCCAAAGCCACAGAACAGGAAAAAGTGGAAATTGAAAAAGTGGTTTTCAAATTGGAGGAGCCCGTTCAACCTGTGGCAAGCATACCGCTAACCAAGGAGTTGGATGAAGTGAAGCCTGTAGAGACAGCAAACCTTACGATCGAAAATGAGTCGAAAGATCTTTTAAAGATTGTTGAAGAGGTGGAACAATTGGAATTGAGCCAACCTATCGAATTGTCTTTGGAACCACAAAATGTTGTTGAGGAATTGAATGAAATAAAATCTGAAATAGAAGAAAATCCGGAAGTTGCAGCACCAACAGCCGCACCCGTGATGGAAAAACTTCCATTCATAGAAATTTCATCATCTGCCGACCAGATTCCAACCACTACTGTATTTTTTGAATACAATGAAAAAGAGGAAGTTGTTTCGACAGAGATACCAACTATGGGTGCAACAATTACAGAAGAGGTAAGCGAAAATCAGGCAGAACCTGAAATGTTGTTTCTCAAAGATGAAACCCTGAGTGATGTTTCTAACAGTCATGTTCAGTTGACAAAGCCATCACAGATTTATGCGGTTCAAGAAGTAACATCTACACCGGAATTAAAATCTAACGACGTGGAAGAAATTCCGGTTTCTCAAGCTCCGATAGAGATTTCGATGCTTGAGCCTTTGGAAGAAAACAATCTGCCCGAGGTTATATCTGAAATTTCCATAGATAACCCTGTTTTGGACATACATGCTACCAAGACAAATGACGTTTCCATTCATGCTGACCCTGTCGCAGAAATGCCAACAGCACCTATACAAACCCAACAAACAGAACCATCCAACAACCGGTTCGTTTTTACTCCGAATTCACCCGAATCCGACAATCAGGAAGAGATCAGCTTCATCGTAAGAGAGGAAGAACAAACGGAAGCCCCTTCTGCGCAAATCCAGACTCAACAAAATCAGTCCGGATTGGAAGAACTGGCTCTGCCTGATGAAACGGAAGATCTTAGAAAAAGAGCCCATGAAAGACTGGCCAAACTCAGGAATCTTTCTTTCAATGTAGGTTCTGGTGACCCCAACAGCGAATTTGAAACCGTACCTGCTTACATGCGCAGAAGCATGGATGTACAGGTTCAACTGGCAGATGTGGAGACTTTCTACAGCCATTACACGGTAAAATCAACCAATGAAACCAAAATTGATACGAACAGCATCAATAAATTTCTTGATGGGAAAAGACCCGACTGATCTGATCTGGTACCTTTGAAACTTGTGTTTGTGATTACTGTTTGTTCAGGCCCCTCTCATCTGGAGGGGCCTCTTTTTTTGATTCAAAATCGAAAAATAATCAGGATAAATATGCAATTATCTTAATTACGTATACATTTGTGAAGATTTTTCCATGAGAAAAATCGTATAAATTCTTTTTTGTGGACAAGCACAAAATCAATAAAGTAACCGCAGCAGGTTTACTTATCGCTCTCGGAATCATTTACGGTGACATCGGTACATCACCCCTCTACGTTTTCAGCGCCATCATCAACGGACGAATCATCAATGAGATACTTATTCTCGGTGGTATTTCGTGCATCATATGGACGCTGACGCTTCAAACCACAGTCAAGTATGTGTTGTTGACTTTGCAGGCAGACAACAAAGGAGAAGGGGGAATATTTTCTTTATATACACTCATACGTCGACAAAAAAAATGGCTTGTCTTTCCGGCAATGCTCGGAGGAGCAGCCCTTTTGGCTGATGGGATGATTACGCCGCCTATCTCAATCACTTCTGCGATTGAAGGTTTGAAAAACATTCCTGCCTTGAATGACATATCTGAGAATACAATCATCATGATTGTCATCGGGATATTATGCGTGTTGTTTTTCATGCAACAATTCGGAACTAATTCAATCGGAAAGCTCTTCGGTCCAATTATGTCCGTGTGGTTTCTCATGTTGGGTATCGTAGGGGTTGCAGGCCTCACTCATGATTATACCGTGATAAAAGCTTTCAATCCTGTTTATGCCATCAAACTGTTGACCGAATATCCATCCGGTTTTTGGATTTTGGGCGCCGTGTTTCTTTGTACTACAGGAGCCGAGGCGCTTTATAGTGATTTGGGACATTGCGGAAGAGGCAATATCAGATTCTCCTGGATTTTTGTGAAGACATGTCTGATTTTGAATTATCTCGGACAAGGCGCGTGGCTCTTGAGTCAGAAAGGAATGGTTTATGCCAGTGCGGATCACATGAAAGATCCTCATTTTCTAGCCCAATTTTCCAATGTTGCCGTGTCTGAGTTGCAGAATCCCTTTTATACCATAATGCCCAAATGGTTTTTGCTTTCTGGTATCATCATCGCTACTGCTGCCGCAATCATCGCCAGTCAGGCATTGATCAGCGGTTCTTTTACGCTAATCAGTGAAGCAATCCGACTCAACCTCTGGCCAAAGATGAGAATCAACTATCCAACAGAGGCAAAAGGACAGTTGTATATCCCCGGAATAAACACCTTGTTGTTTATAGGCTGTATCACGATTGTTCTTTATTTCAGACAATCAAGTGCCATGGAAGCTGCGTATGGACTTGCCATCACACTTTGCATGATGGCCACCACCGTACTTTTTTCGAATTTCCTGATTTCAAAGCGGGTCAGGCCGACAATGATCTGGATTTTCCTATTCATTTATATCTCTTTGGAAGCTTGCTTCCTTATCGCGAATTTGGATAAATTCCCACATGGCGGATTTGTTACACTCATCATCGGTGGAGGTTTGTTCGCAGTGATGTATATCTGGTATCGTGCTCGAAAAATCAAAGCGAGATATGTCGAATTCGTGAGGGTGGAAGATTACATTCCCAAGATTGAAGAACTCAGTAATGATTCAACGGTTCCAAAATATGCGACTCACCTCGTTTTTCTTACAGGTGCGCACAATGTAAGAGAGATTGAACATAAAATCATTTACAGCATTCTCCGTGGCAAACCCAAGCGCGCAGATATCTACTGGTTTGTTCATGTTCACACCCTTGATGATCCCTATACCAGCGAGTATATCGTGGAACACATCATTCCCAACGACATCATTCGTGTCGAATTCAGACTCGGTTTCAGGATTCAACCGAGAATCAATCTGATGTTCAAAAAAGTCGTGGAAGACCTTGTGCAGAACAGAGAGGTAAACATCACCAGCCGCTACGAGAGCCAACTGAAAAACAACATGGTCGGTGATTTCGAATTCATCGTCATGGAAAAATTCCTTAGCCAAGACAATGAACTGCCTTTCAGCGAACTGTTGATCATGAGATTGTATTTCTGGCTAAAAGAATTGAGTGTAAGCGAAGAGAGAAGTTTCGGTTTGGAACAAAGCAATGTGACAGTCGAAAAATTCCCGCTCGTTGTGGCACCCGTAAGCAAGTTGAAACTCAATCGTATCTGGTATAACGAGGAAGAGGAATCGTAATATTCTTTGTTATCTTTTCTCCTTTAATGTGACTCCGGCTTTGCCAACGACCAGTTCGTATTCCAGTCCCATTTTCACCGCATAATTTTGGGGTTGATGTCCGACAGGAAAACCAAAACATACTGGAATATTCAAATCTCCGACATGGTTTAGTATGATTTGTTCTATTGATTTCCCAAATGGTCGTTCTGTATCTCTCATATCTGTAAATCCGCCTGCGATGAGCCCTTTGATGTCTTTAAGCTTACCGCTTCTATGAAGTTGCACCATCATTCTGTCGATGGCATATAGGTTTTCACCGATGTCTTCAATCAGCAATATTTTTCCTGATGCTTCCACTTCTGAAGGAGTACCAATCGTATGGGCCAACAATGCGAGGTTTCCACCGGTGAGCATGGCTTTTGCTTTTCCGGGGATGTTCGAAGCATGGGGTTCGCAGGTGTATTTCATTTTCTTTCCCATCAGGCAATGCAGAATGCTTTCGAGATATTTTTCATCTCTCTTGAAAGTTTGAAAAGCAGCCGCCATTGGTCCGTGGATGCTGGCGATGGAAAATCGTGACTGCAGATGGGAATGAAATGCGGTGATGTCGCTGAATCCGATGATCCACTTGGGTGATTTACGAAATGTTTTGAAATTCAAACCGTCTATGATTCTCGTACTTCCATAGCCCCCTCTTCCGCATAGGATAGCTTTTACAGAACTATCATCCATCATGTGTTGAAATTCCTCTTGCCTTTCCTGGTCTGTTCCGCTGAAATAATTTTGTGAATCGCTTCCTATGGTTTTTCCGATCTTAACTTCAAAACCCCAAGATGTGAGTGCTTTCACACAAGCGGCTGTTTTTTTTCTGTCCAGAAAACCTGCGGGACAGGTTATTCCGATCAGATCGCCTTTTTTAAGATATGGGGGAATAACGGTCATGAATAAATGAAGTTTAACTTACCTGGCTGCCATTCGAAGTTTCGGCGGAAACAAATCTCAACGCTCCGTCGGTATCCTCCGCCATCAGAATCATACCATTGCTCTCTATGCCTTTCATTTTTCTTGGTGCGAGATTGGTGACAACAGTCACTTTTTGACCGATCAGATTCTCCGGAGAATGGTGCAATGCGATTCCGCTTACAATGGTTCTCGTTTCTGAACCCAGATCCACTTCCAGCTTCAGCAACTTGTCTGCCTTTTCCACTTTTTCTGCTGCGGTTATGGTTCCTGTTTTCAATTCTATTTTGGCAAAATCATCAAATTGAATGATCGCTTTCGCTTCGGCTTTTTTTACTTCGGTTCCTGTACTTGCCGCTGATGTGTTTTCCATTATTTTTTGACTTTTCTTCTTTAATTTTTCAACTTGCATGTTTACTTCAGCATCTTCCATTTTTCTGAATAACAATTCAGGTGCCCTGAGTGAATATCTGGTACTGAGCAGATTCTGTTTTCCGGCATTTTCCCAATCCAGCATCTTATCGACCACCTTCATCATGTGGCACATCTTTTTAGCGGTAAAAGGCAAGAATGGTTGTATCATTACAGCAAGATTGGCACACAATTGCAAACAATAGTGCATGCAGTTGTCTATGTTTTTTTGTGCCTCGGGAGTGGGTAATCCGTTTTCTCCGATTTGTTTGGCAACAATCCAAGGCTCTTTTTCCTGCATGAAGCGATTTCCTTTTCTGGCAAGGTCGATCACTTCGGAGAGTCCGTCGCGGAAACGATATTTCTCTACATGTTCCTCAATAGCCGATTTGCTTTTTATGATTTCTTTCCAGAACTGTTCGTCTTCCTCTTTGTTTCTATCCGGATGCAATGGCGGTACTTTTCCGTTACATAACTTATGCATCAGCACAAATGTCCTGTTGATGAAATTGCCAAAAATCGCAACAAGCTCGCTGTTCAGTGCGTCTTGGAATCCTTTCCAGGTGAATTCGCTGTCCTTAGTTTCCGGTGCGATGGCTGTCAGATAGTAACGTAACGCATCTACCATCATATCACCACCATTTTCCGCTTTTACAAAGTCCTGGATGTATTCTTCCATTTCGATGCTCCATCCCCTTGATGTGCTCATTTTATCTCCTTCGAGATTCATGAATTCATTTGAAGGAACATTGTCCGGTAATATATATCCGTAACGTTCCAGCATGATCGGGAAGATGATGCAGTGAAAAACGATGTTGTCTTTCCCAATGAAATGGACAAGTTTGGTT
>JAURKN010000027.1 GCA_030831725.1 Ferruginibacter sp. | reverse complement strand
TCCAAACTGGCTCCTGCATTGAAATTGCTCAGTTGTTGGCGAAGTATCGCCGAAATTTCATCTGGTTTAATTTCTACTATAAAAAATAGATTGAGATAGATTATAAAATGGGCACCTGCCCAAATCGGGTGCAAAGGTAGGGCTGAGCGGCTTAAAGACAAAAAATAACTGCATAATTCCCGAAAAAACATCCCGAAACGACATACAACGAATATCCTTGCGCCGTCCTCCTGTATTTTAGGTATTCTTCGGAATTCAAGATACTTTTGGATATAAATACATTAAATGTCATGGGCTTGAGAAAAATATTGATGATGGTTTGTCTTTTTGGTGCCTTCCAAATGGCCATTTCGCAGAGCATTACCACAGAAAACGCATTGTCTCTCATCAATAAAAACAAAGAAAAGTCAGGTCTCTCGGGACTGGACCTAAGCCAATTTTTGGTTACGGATGCTTATCGAAGCTCCGTTTCTCAACTCGATCTGGTCTATTTACAACAAACGCATAAAGGAGTACCCGTTTTCAATCAGATCATGAGTTTAGCTTTTAAAAATGGCGAGTTGGTCTCTTTAACCGGAAACAGGCAACCTGAGATTGAAGAAAAAACGCGTGATATCAGGGTTTTCCCTTCTATACATCCCGAACAAGCGGTGAGAATGGCCCTTGATGCCAAAAAACTCAATCAGCCCGGCATCTTGATACCCACTACAATTATTCCAGGCAGAAAACTGGATTTCGGAAAAGCTGGTATCGCTTCGGTGAACATCACAGCGGAACTGATGTGGGTTGTTTGTGAAGACCAATCCATCAAACTGGCATGGCAGATTTACCTGGTACCGATTTCCTCATCAGACTATTGGCTGATCAGGATTGATGCTCACAATGGTAGTCCGATTGGAGAAAATAACCTGACTGTATACTGCGATTGGGATAAAACAGGAAAACCGAAACAAAGAGATTTTGGCGTGTCTTTACGAAATATGAATGCCAATCAAGAAGAGAAAGTACTGTCTCCTTTTTTAGTCACAGGCACTGAATCAAGCCCTTCCATCATCAATGGCGCATCATACAGGGTAATACCTTTTCCTGCAGAGAGCCCCAGGCATCCGGGTGGCACACCCGCGCTGGTCAACAATCCATGGACATCCGCTCCAGGAAATGCTACGAGTTTAAAATGGCACAACAACGGAACATCAGACTTTATTTACACAAGAGGAAACAATGTTTGGGCTCAGGAAGATTCAGATGGAAACAATGGTACAGGAATTGCAACCAATTCATCCACTGGTTCAGATCCGCTCTTGTTTGATTTTGTTCCTGATTTTACTGCGTCACCTAGCATCACAACTCCAGCTCCCAACAGACAATTCAACGTAACCAATCTTTTTTATTGGAACAATGTGATTCATGATGTGATGTATCAGTATGGATTCGACGAACCTGCCGGAAACTTTCAAGCGAGCAATCAAGGACGTGGAGGTATTGGCAATGATCCCGTATTGGCAGATGCACAGGACGGTAGTGGAACAAACAATGCAAATTTTTCCACTCCTGCAGATGGAGGAAGCGGAAGAATGCAGATGTATCTATGGAACGCGGTGCCGACACTTACCGTAAATACTCCTTCGAGCATAGCAGGCCAATATCAGGCGGTGGAAAGCAATTTCAGCACAGCCAACAAATTGGTAACTGTCGGCCCAAGAACGGGACAGGTAGTATACTATAACGATCAAGCTGCAGGTACTACCCATGAAGGATGTATCGGACAACCGACAAATTCCGTTTTAGGTAAAATCGCCCTGATAGACAGGGGAAATTGCAACTTCACCGTTAAAGTCAAGAATGCACAAACTGCAGGAGCCATTGCAGTAATCATGGTCAATAATGTTCAAGGTGCTCCGATCACTATGGGAGGTACAGATAACACCATCACAATTCCTGCCATCATGATATCGATCAATGATGGATTGACTTTTAAAAATCAACTGGGCAATAACCTGAATGTAACAATTGGAGTAGGACCTAATCTGGATGGAGATGTAGACAATGGAGTTGTTGTTCATGAATTTTCACATGGAACAAGCAACCGTTTGACGGGTGGTCCTTCGCAAGCATCCTGTTTGGGAAATGCAGAGCAAATGGGAGAAGGATGGAGTGATTATTATGCATTGATGCTTACCCAGGACTGGGCATCATCTAACCTAAACACTGGCGCGCTTACTCCAAGAGGAATAGGAACTTACGTTATCGGACAAACGCCAGTTCAGCCAGGTATTCGTACTCAGAAGTATTGCACCGACATGGACATCAACAACAAAGTATATGCTTCCACCATTCCCGCCGAAACCCATGATCTTGGGGAGATTTGGTGTGCCGCACTTTGGGATATGACATGGAACATCATTCAGCAAACAGGTAGTATTACCCCCTCTATTTACAACGCAAATTCTAATGCAGGAAATGCTATCGCTTTGAAACTAGTAACTGAGGGAATGAAACTTCAACCATGCAGTCCCGGTTTCATAGACGGCAGAAATGCTATTCTGAAAGCGGACAGCATCCTTTTCAACGGAGCTTATTCCTGTTCGATAAAAGAGGCATTCAGAAGAAGAGGTATGGGAGAGAATGCATCGCAAGGTTCATCAGCAAGCGTAACAGATCAAGTCGCAGATTACACTCCGTATGTCACAATACGAAAAAAGACTAATAAAATAAATGCAATTGTGGGAGAGCAGATAGAATTCACTACAGAAGTGACTAGTTGTAGTCCTGTTACCAATTATATCATCAGAGACACACTTCCAACAAACGTCACGTATATTTCTGGAGGAAGTTATGATGCGACAAACAGGGTTGTAAGTTTCAATGTAAATTTTGATGCGGGTGCCAATCAAATATATACTTATGTGGTTGAAGTGAATGCAGGAGCTTATTTCACACCTCAAACCCTTTTTGAAGAGAATGTGACCGGAAATACAATCCCATCCAATCTATCAGCATCATCAACTACTTCATCCACATGGTCTGTATCAAATGCGCAAAGCGTCAGCAGTCCTAATTCGTTTTTCACGCCCAATGCGATCGTAACATCCGACCAAAAACTTGAGTCATCAATCGCATATCCTTTAGGAACCGGAACTTCCGCACTTCAATTTTTTCACCGTTATCAGACACAGGACGGCTTCGACGGAGCGGTATTGGAAATCAGTACCGACAATGGAACATCCTGGAAAGACGCACAGAATCTAATCACAACAGGATATTACAACAGAAATTTGGTTACCACGGCCGGACATCCTTTGTCGGGAAGAAAAGCTTGGAGCGGAGATGCGGAACAATTTGTTTTCTCATCTGTAAACTTGAGTTCGTTCAGCAATCAGTCTGTAAAATTCAGATTCCGCTTTGGATCCAACGCCTCCGTAGCTTCCATCGGATGGTATGTTGACGATATAAAACTAGAGCGCGCTCCCGTAGTCAACATCAGAAGTACCCTTTTCGACGCATCCAACAACAAATTGATGCACAGCGACACTGTGACCAAAATCACAGAAGTCAACTCTTGTGCGCCTGTGAACATCACCCAAAATCCAACCTCCGTCACTTCATGTGCAGGTGACAGCGCCAGTTTCTCCGTGGCTTCCACCGGAACAAGTCCACAATTCATGTGGCAAGTGAGTAATGATGGCGGATTGAGTTTTAACAATATCAACAACAGTAACGCAAACGTATACACGATATCCGTAACACAGGCCAATCAAAACAATCAGAGATACAGGTTGATTGTCAGCAACAATTGTCCTTCCGCAGACACCAGTGATTTCGCTCTTTTGACGGTCAAGACACCTGTTGCCATCACAACACAACCATCAAACATCACGGTTTGCAACGGAAACAACGCCCAATTCGTATGTCAGGTTTCAGGAGATGTTTATTCATACCAATGGGAAATAAGTACAGATGGAGGATTGACCTTTGCCCCCATTTCCGTTGCTACATCTGCCTCTCTTACACTGACAAATGTAACCGCACAACAAAATGGAAACATTTACAGACTCGCAATCATAGGATGCAACTCAATCACTTTGTATTCAAATACGGCAACGCTTTCTGTGAGCAACCAAACCACGATACTTTCACAGCCGACCAATGGATTGGCATGCGTTGGTGGGAATGTAACGATACAGGTTTCCGCCAGTGGAAGCAATCTTCAATATCAATGGCAAGTCAGCAACGACGGAGGTTTGAGTTACATAGATATCAACGGTGCAAATTCAACTTTCATCACATTGAACAATGTCACACTTTCGCAAAACCAAAACTGGTATCGCGTTGTGATTCAAAACAATTGTGGAGGATCCGTAACATCTAACTCTGCTAGTTTGACAGTAAGGACACCTGTGGTAATAACATCCAATCCGTCAGACGCAAATGTTTGCGAATTCACCTCTGCTTCATTTCAAGTTGGAGTGAGCGGAACAGATTATACCGTCCAGTGGCAGATCAGTACCGATGGCGGAGTAACTTTCAATGACATTCCGGCTGCGAACAACCTCTCTTTAACTTACGCCACAGTAAACATGATGTATGACGGATTCAAGTTCCGAGCAAGAGTCAGAAGCTGCGATTCCACTGGAATATACAGCAACGAAGCTACCCTTCACATCATTGAACCGGTCACAATTCAATCGGTTTCCATCAATCATTCTGTTTGTGTGGGAGATACCACCATTTTTTCAGTTTCTGCAAGTGGAACCAATCTCGTCTATCAGTGGGAATCAAGCACAGACGGAGGATTGACCTTTACTGCGATACCCGGAGCAAATGCAGCTGTGCTTCAAATCAATGGAGTCAATGGCACTATGAATAACAATCAATACAGGGTTTTTGTGAGCAACGCATGTACACCAGGATTGTATTCGCCAGCCACGACGCTTACGATTACACAGGCGCTCAATATTTCCGGACAGCCACAAAATCTGGGAGTTTGTCCAGGGTCTGATGTTTCATTCAGTGTTCAAACAACAGGACCGGCCCTTGGATATCAATGGGAAAAAAGTGTTGATGGAGGAATCACATACACTACCGTCAATGGTGAAACAAATCCTACAATCCAACTCAATGCCGTTTCCGCCTCTGAAAATGGACACAGGTACAGGGTGTTGATTTACCCTGTTTGTCAGGGTCAGCCGTACCTCACGAGTGATGCAGCAATTCTGAATATTCTTCCAACTCCACAAATCATCACAGCGCCTGTTTTGTTTGCGGGATGCGCGGGAGATACGGCGATTTTCTTTGCCAAAGTAAATGGAAATCAACCGAGTTATCAATGGCAAACCGGAACTGTCGCCGGTGGATTCACAGATATTCCGGGTGCGAATTCAGACACATTGAAAGTTATCAATATAGATATGGGAATGGCCAACAGGTTGTACCGTTTGATTGTTTCTGATCAACCTTGCAGCATAACGACAAATGCGGTCGGTATCAGTTTTAACAATATACCTGTGGTGTCATTGACAGCATCTCCTTACTATACATTGCTTCCTGGTCTTTCCACCACATTAACAGCAACAGCCTTACCTGCCAGCGATTCATTTTTCTGGTATAAAAATGGAAGTCTGATGGCGGATGTTACCGGACAATCCCATGTGGTTCGTTACGAGCAAATCGGAAATTATGCCGTGAAAAGTAAGGTCGGCTGCGACCATCAGCCGGCAACGGTGACAATCGGTGATTCAACTGTATCGGGAATATCTGTTTTTCCCAATCCTACGTCCGGTAGATTCCAGATACGTTTTGACAACAAAAAAAATCAAAAAATCCATCTGACCCTTTTCGATAGTAAAGGAGCAAAAGTCGAAAACATTTTCCAAGTATTGTCGGCAGGAACGGTTTCCATCGAAGGAGATATCCGAAAATA
>JAURKN010000026.1 GCA_030831725.1 Ferruginibacter sp. | reverse complement strand
TATATTTTTCTTTAAATAGGAATGACGGGTTGATGTTGAAAACGCCGTTGGTTCCGTAAGTGCTGTGTCTATTGAGTCTGCCGCCCCATTCCAAATGGATGTTTTTCCCGATTCGGTTCAGAAGCGAAAGGTAAACGCTGATTTGATTCTGATTCAGGCTATCTCTTCCAAGCACGTCGGTATACGATCCGAAATATCCTATGGAAAGATAATCCTGGTCACTGCTCGAGCTCCGATAATCAACCCCGCCCGTAATTTTCATTTTATTTCCCATCAACGGATAAACCATAAAAAGATCCGCAAAATGTTCTCTGCCTTTATAGTTTCCCCTGCTGTATGTATCGTAACCATTTCTGCTGAGAATAGAGTCGTCGGTATATCTGCGGTCGTTCCAATTGAAATTGTAATTCAGACTCCAGTTGAGGTTTCCCCATTTTCCTTTTGACCTTAGTCCCCATTGTCTGTTGCTGTTTGTGCTGATCAGGTCCTTTTCATCAGTGAAAGCGCCCTGGTCGTAGGATTGTTTGAAGAAGGTTTGTCGGTAATACGGACTGATGCTGAATGAAGTGCTCGGCGAATAGGTAAATCCGGCCTGAAACTGTTGTTGCGTATAGTCATCAAGATCAGTGGCAATGCCCGATTGGGAACTGTCTGTCGCTTCATTGATGCCTCCAGATTCAAAATGAGAAAATTGCAACTGGTAATCAATCTTATCTCTTTTTCCGCTGATACCGGCATTTGCTTGCCATGTTTTGAAACTGCCATAGCTTACGCCTCCTTGAAACGCTTCTTTTTGTGATGAAGGTTTTCTTGTGATGATATGAATGACTCCGGCCATCGCATCAGAACCATATAATGTAGACTGACTTCCTTTTAATATTTCAATTCGTTCTATCTGATCGGCAGATAATAAACGGATGTCGAAATTGCTTCCGATTCCGGAGGGATCATATAAGGGAACTCCATCTACCATGATCAAAGTGTGGTCAACCCTGGCACCTCTTAAATAGACGCTTTTATCTTTACCAGGATTGCTGTAGGCTCCGTTGATGTATAGTCCGGTTTGTTCGGTCAGTATCTGAGCCAGGTCTTTCCCACCTTTGTTTTCCAGATCTTCACGGGTAACTACGGAGATTACTTTTCCGGTGAAAGCCGATTTGTTTTGAAACTTGTTGGCGGTGACAACTACCTCTCCCAAGGTTTTGAGTGTGTCTTGCGCCTGAGAACAAATGGCCAGCACTAAAGCAAAGCCTGTCATGATTGTTTTTGTCATGATGATTTGTTTTTTGCGCAGTCAGGGGAATGGGGACAATGGTCCCGTGAAAATAAAATGAGTCCACTTTATCTTCTGCCTTTCTCCCGAAAGCATGGATGAATGAATATGAGATTGGCAGGTCTTCTGACTCGCTTACAACCATCGCCTTCCCATTGAAGATCTTCAACAGTGGCATGAATGATGGTTGCTTTATAAAGCTTACAGCTACGGGGATAGTGCCGGATTCGCACCGGGCTTCCCTTTTCATTCCTTCTCAGGAAACCAACTCGAAACAAAACTAGCCTTTTGCTTGAGTTCATGGCTAATAAGTTGTTCCCATCGTGTTAAAAAAAGAGGCCATCCATTTGGACGGCCTCTTTTGTGTGTTTTTTTATTGCAGTATTATGGTAAGATATTAATGCTTCTTACACTCTCCGACAATCTTGTGGAATGTGTCGTGAGCTGCAGTGATCATATCTTTCAGTTTGGCATCGGAAGCTTTTTTCTCAACAGCATCCCAGATGTCGTTACACTGAATCATGAGGGCCTCAAGTGTTTTTTTGGTTTCTTCCTTTTTATAGTTCTCCGGAATTTCAGAAGCATACCAGAGTTTCGCTGCACGATACATTTCGGCTGTTTTTTCTTTTAACGGAGCAAAGTTTCCTTCTTCAGCGGAGTGAAAGCTTGCAGACATGATGGCATGGAAGGCTTTGAGTTCGGGCCATGCGGTTTTGTTCTCCTGAGCGAAAGCCGTTCCGGTGATACATACGATAGCCAATAATGCTAAAATCTTTTTCATGTTGTTGTTTTTTGTTTGTGTTACTCTAACAAACATAAGATTTTTTTTGTGTTTGCAAACTATTTAGGCTATTTCATGTTTGATTCCATTTCATTAATTCTTATTAAAAACGTGAATCAATACGTATGGAGTGATTTGACCGACACCAAATAGGACTTTTTTCGGTATTGGATTGCCACTTATCAAAATCATACGCTGTTTTATGTATAGGTGGAGTAATTTTGTAACGAATCGGAGAATATGAGTTGCTTCAATGCCAAATCAATTGATACTGAGGTTATACCATGCGATCAAACTTAAATTGACACAGTAACACATGAAATTTACATTTTTATTCATTTTTGGGGTATTTACAATCTTTACTTGCCTGAAGGCCCAGGAGAAATGGAATTTGAAAACATGTGTGGAATATGCCATGAATAACAATTTAAGTGTGATTCAGGCACAAATTCAAGCTGATCAGACCGGTTTGACCCGTACCCAAAACTATTTTTCGAGATTTCCCAACCTCAACGGGGGAGTCAGCGGTGCTTTCAACAGCGGAAACAACCAGGATCCTACCACATTCAGCAGGGTGACTGAAAACTATCTTTCGGCAGGGCTTCAGTTGCAGTCCAGTGCCGACATCTTTAATTTTTTCAGCAAGAAATACAGTTTACAGTCGAGTGTTTGGGATGAGATGTCTGCCAAAGCGAATGTAAACAAAGTGAAATACGATATCGGTCTGACAGCCGCCAATGCGTACTTGCAGGTTTTGCTTGCACGTCAGCAGGTGAAGATAACTGCGGTTCAGGTGGATCAAACCAGGGCTCAACTCGAAAATACAACCAAGATGGTGAAGGCCGGCGCTCTGCCGGAATTGAACCAGACGCAAATCGAAGCGCAGTTGTCCATGGACAGCAGCAATTACTATAGTGCGCTTGGTAATGCCCAACAGGCGCTGCTGAATTTGAGAAATGTGATGAGCATGGATCCTGCACAGCCATTTGACATTGAGGAACCTGAAGTGGAAAAAATTCCGGTTGAATCAATAGCCGATCTTCAACCTGATTTGGTATATGCGGAAGCGAAACAGAATCAGCCTCAACAGGTTGGAAACCGTTTCAGGGTTCAGTCTGCGGCACTGGCAAAAAAATCGGCTTACTTTTCGAGATATCCGACGTTGAGCACCTTCGCTTCGTTGAGCACCAATTACCTTTCTTTCAACAAGAGACCCCTCTACAATAAAGTGATTACCGGATACCAATCCACAGGTTTGGTGGCTGATGCAGGTAACGGCGTGTTGTATGATGTGCAAAGTCCTGTTTTCACCAATACGTCCGTCGCAGGTTATATTCGTCCCGGAAAACTATGGAACCAATTTACCGACAACTTTAGAAAATCACTCGGCCTGAGTTTGAACATTCCCATTTTTAACGGGAGCGCTGCCAAAATCGCATATGCAAGAGCAGGTCTTAATCTGAAATCTGCAGAGTTGCAATTGAGTCAGGACGATTTGAAACTGAAGCAGGATATTCAATCGGCTTACACGCAGGCGATGACGGCCATGCAGAAATTCGAGGCCTCTCAAAAAGCGGTTTTCTCGAGTGAACAAACTTTTGCTTTCTCCCAAAAAAGATATCAGATCGGTATGTTGAGCATATTTGAATTGTCGAGCAGCCAGAACAATCTGTTCCGTGCCAAATTGGAATACAATCTCAATCGATTCGATTATGTATTCAAAATGAAAGTGCTCGAATTCTATAAAGGCAAAGGTCTCAAACTATAAAAAAAGAAGAATGAACAAAAAAACAAAATGGATTCTGATTTCAGCAACCTTGCTCGTTGTGTTGTTGGTTGTTTTATCCAAGCTTGGTGTGTTCGGAAAAGAGGAAGGTGTGAAAGTGACTGCCGAAGAATCAGCCAAAAGGACCATCATCGAAGTGGTAAACGCTTCCGGAAAAGTGTATCCGGAAATTGAAGTCAAAATCAGTCCCGACATCAGTGGTGAGATTACTGAATTGTATGTTCAAGAGGGCGACAAGGTAAAATCGGGTCAATTACTGGCACGCATATACGCAGATATATACAGCATACAAAGAGATCAGGCGAATTATGGCGTAGAGCAGTCACGGTCTCAGGTAGCTAATGCCAAAGCGTCGCTCGATGCTTTGCAGGCTCAAATGGATCAGGCTCAGAAAGCGTTTGACATGCAAGAGGCATTGTTCAAAGACAAAGTGATCAGCAAGAACGAGTTCAATACGGCGGAAGCTGCGCTGAAATCGGCCAAAGCCAATTATGAAGCAGGTATTCAAAGCATAAAAGGAGTAAGCGCCTCAGTTCAATCCGCTCAGGCCAGTTTGAACAGGGCCAATAAAGATTTGGGAAGAACAGCAATCATCGCACCAATGGATGGCGTTGTGAGTCTGCTCAATGTGAAGAAAGGGGAGAAAGTGGCAGGTAACAGTTTCAACATAGGTACTGAAATGCTCCGAATCGCGAATATGGACAAGATTGAAGTTAGGGTGGATGTGGGCGAGAATGATATTCCAAAAGTGAAATTAGGTGACAGTGCTGTGGTAACGATTGATGCTTACAGCGACAAAAAATTCAAAGGAATCGTAACCCAAATTGCAAGCAGCAATACGGGAGCTTCTTCATCCGGACTTACAGCGGTTTCCAACGATGTTACCCAATACAAGGTTTACATCAGACTGATCAAGGAATCTTACATGGACATGTTAGGTAAAGGTAGTTTTCCATTCCGCCCCGGTATGAGTGCTTCCGCTGATATACAAACCCTGACAAAAAAAGATGTGATTAGTGTACCAATCAATTCGGTCACGGTAAGAGACCCTGAAATGGAGAAAAACAAAACAGAAAAGGATGATGAGGAATCGGACAATGTGGGTTCAGATGCAGTTGGATTGTCGGAGCCGGAGGTTATTCTTTTTGTGTTGGATAAAAACAATATCGCCAGAAAAAAGAAAGTGACAACAGGCATACAGGACACCAAATATATTGAGATCTTAACTGGAATAAACAATGGCGAAAAAGTGATTACAGGTCCTTATGAAACAGTAAGCAAAACGCTCATGGACAGCACGAAAGTTAAGGTGGTAGACCGAAAAGCCCTGTTTGAAGACAACAAAAAATAAATCAAACCCAATCTTTGAAAACATTTGTTTTAGTGGCATTTGCCATGCTGATTTCAGTCTTTGGAATGGCACAAAAATCAGCATTGAAACTGAGCATTTCGGATCCATCCAATCAACCAATATCGGGTGTTACTGCATTACTGATGCGATTGCCGGACAGTACTGTCATTAAGAAAAAGGTGCTTTCAGCCAACGACAGTCTTTTCATAGAAACAGGAAAAGAATATTTT
>JAURKN010000025.1 GCA_030831725.1 Ferruginibacter sp. | reverse complement strand
TCACCGACTTCGGAGCATTCCTTGATTTGGGTGGATTGGATGGATTACTTTACATCACTGATATTTCATGGGGAAGAATCAACCATCCTTCAGAAGTATTGAAATTGGATCAGAAACTGAATGTGGTGGTATTGGATTTTGATGATGATAAGAAGAGAATCAGCCTTGGCTTGAAACAATTAACTCCTCATCCTTGGGATACGCTTGCTGAAAACCTTAAAGAAGGCGAAATCATCAAAGGTAAAGTGGTTAACATTGAAGACTACGGTGCATTCTTGGAAATCATGCCTGGTGTGGAAGGTTTGGTTCACGTTAGTGAAATCACTTGGGCCAATACTCCAATCAACGCCAAAGAATTCTTCAAGCTTGGAGACGAGCATGAAGCTAAGGTGGTAACCCTTGACAAGGAAACAAGAAAGATGAGTCTTTCTATCAAACAAATGACAGAAGATCCATGGTCTACCATCGAGAATCGTTTCCCTGAAAACAGTCGTCACAACGGTATCGTGAAGAACATCACTCCATATGGCGTTTTCGTAGAATTGTCAACCGGCATCGGTGGAATGATTCACATCAGCGATTTGAGCTGGTTGAAGCGTTTCAACAATCCAAACGAATACACCAAAGTAGGTAAGGAAATCGAAGTGATCATCATGAACATCGATAAAGAGGGACGTAAATTACAATTGGGTCACAAACAAATCGAAGAAGATCCATGGAACTCCCTTGAAACCGTGTTCACGATCGGTTCTATCCATGAAGGTACTGTAATCAAGAGAGACGAAAAAGGTGCTGTTGTTCAATTGCCATACGGACTTGAAGGATATGCTCCAGCGCGTCATCTGGTGAAGCAGGACGAGAAGACCATCGGAGCGGATGAAGTCGCTCAGTTCATGGTTATCGAATTTGATCGCAACGATAAGCGTATTCTTTTAAGCCATACCCGTTTGTGGGAGCAGGTGAAAGAAGAAGAGAAGCAGATCGAAATCAAAACAAAGAAAGCTGAGGCGGAAGAAACGCACAAGGCAGTTAAAAACATACAGTCTAAGGTTGAAAAAGCAACCCTTGGAGACCTGGGTGTTTTGGCTAACTTGAAAGCGAAAATGGACAATGACTCTACAAGTCAGTCCGAAGAGCCAAAAGCGGAATAATCGCAGCTTTTTGAATAAGTTAAGTCCCTCGAAGTTCGGGGGACTTTTTTTATGGCTTTCAGCTTAAGGAAAGGGTGCGAATCGAGTATCTTTGCAAAAAAAAAGATGGAAAAGAAAGCATCGGAATCATTGGTGGTCATGACAGAACTGGTATTGCCAAACGATACCAATAATTTCGGAAACCTCATGGGTGGTCGCTTGATGTATTGGATGGATATTGCGGCGGCATTGTCTGCGATGAAGCATTGTGCGGCTCCTGTAGTGACGGCGTCGGTTGATAATATTTCATTTGAGAATCCGATTAAAATTGGGAATGTGGTGCACATCGAAGCGAAAGTGACAAGAGCTTTCAATAGCAGTATGGAAGTTCACCTCCAGGTTTGGGGGGAAGATGCCATCCATCAATATAAATACAAAAGCAATTCCGCTTATTTCACTTTTGTCGCTTTAGATCCAAATGGCAAACCCAGACCAGTTGTTTCATTGAAGCCTGAAACCGAAGAGGAAATCAAACATTTTGATGGAGCCCTTCGAAGAAGGCAAGTCAGGCTCATTTTAGGCGGAAAATTAAAGCCGGAAGATGCTCAGGAACTCAAAGCATTGTTTGTCAAAGACTAATTCAGAGCATGGTTTCACTTCCATCCAAACAATAAATAATCCAATTGCAATTATGGTTTCCTTCGACAATACAGAACTCGCTTTTGCACATCAGAACGACAGTGATTTAAAGAGGTCGAAATGGTTGTTCCAAATGATGGGCAACACTATGATGTTGAAATTCGGATTGAAGGCTATGCCATTGGCAGTGCGATGGAAAATACCCTTTACCAATCAAATCATCAGAAACACCATATTCAAACAGTTTGTAGGAGGAGAATCGTTGCAAGAAACCAAAGATGTGGTTGACAAGCTGGCAAGGCATAAGGTTAAGGTGATTTTGGATTACGGAGCGGAAGGAGCAGGTAGCGAAGAATCTTTGGATCATGCATGTGCCGAATTCATTAAAGTAATCGACTATGCTTCTTCTCAAGAAAATATACCTTTCATCAGCATCAAGGTCACAGGAATTGCACGGTTCAACCTTCTTGAGGTTTTGCATGAAAAAATGAACCTCTCCGAAAAAAAATCCATACTTGATAAATATACGGATGCTTTGGATATGCTTGAGGCGGAAGAAAAATCATCATGGATGAAATCGATGAGACGTTTGGAAGATATATGTGAGTGTGCAAAGTCGAAGCAAGTTTCAATACTTGTGGATGCGGAAGAAACATGGATACAGGATCCGGTAGATGCCATAACCATCATGATGATGATGAAACACAACCAAGTGAAGGCAATCGTTTACAATACTGTTCAACTATATAGACATGATCGTTACGATTTTTTATATGAATCCTATTTGCATGCTAAAGAAAATAATTACCTGCCTGGTTTCAAATTGGTGAGAGGCGCATATATGGAAAAGGAGAGAGCAAGAGCATTTAGCAACAATTATCCTTCTCCCATCCAACCCGACAAAACCGCTACCGACAATGATTACAACCGTTCCATTAAATTCGTGTTGGAGCATGTTGATGAAATTGCAACCATCATTGCAACACATAATGAATCTAGCAACATGTTGGTTTGTCAGCTTATGAAGGAGAAAAATCTATCAGCCAATCATCCCCACATTCATTTTTCGCAACTATATGGAATGAGTGACAATATCACCTTCAATCTGGCCCATCATGGATTCAGTGTGAGCAAATATCTGCCTTTCGGGCCGATACATGAAGTGATACCTTATCTGCTTCGAAGAGCCCAGGAGAATAGTTCCGTATCCGGACTAACCGGAAGAGAGCTTGCCTTGATTGAAAAAGAGTGGACACGCAGAAAATCCAAAAGTTGAGCGTCATGCATAGATGGAATCACATACAATTTTTAAAACCCGGTTTTTTCAGTACCCTTTTTCTTACTGCGGTTCTTTCATGTTCATTTCTTCAGCTCAACGCACAGGTTAGACCCAGAAAACCCATTCAAACAGACGAGATTAATTTCGGCAATAATCCTAGCGGAAACGGAACAATTCCAATGCCACAAACCGGTCAACCCGCTGGCACGGCAAGAAAAGACACTATCGGTTTTGAAAGACGTGATGATGCCAAAGACTCCATCAGATTGACGTATAAGTTTCTGGATAATCCCCTGAGATTTGAACTCGATTCTTCAATACATGATTTTGATCGTTATTTTTCTGTCCCATCAAACCATGCCTATCTTGGAAACAACGGTTCCGCATCCACATCTTTGATATATACACAGTCCAAGTCCATTGGCTTCGACCCCGGTTTTCATTCTTTTGATATTTACCGATTCACCAATGAGGAAACCAGGTATTATAAAACAACGAAACCCTTTACCTCTCTTAGTTATCAATTGGCAAGCGGCAAAGAACAGATGTTGAAAGTGCTGCACACCCAAAATCCGAATCAATCCTTGAATTTGAATTTCGATTTCAGGTTGATTTCGGCACCCGGTTTTTTCCCGACACAGAACAACAATCACAACAACTACAGAATATCCGGCCATTATCTTTCGAAGAAGAAAAGATACGGGAGCTATTTTTCATTTGTAGGCAACAACATCAAAGCTTCACAGAACGGGGGAGTAGTTTCAGCAGAAGATCTTGCCGATCCGAACCGAAGAGATCGTTTCAGCGTGCCCGTTACCCTTGGAAACAAAGCTCCCTATCTGAATAATCCGTTTTCTACCACAATCACCACAGGCAGTCTTTTCAAAGATCAACAGTTTTTTTTGCAACAGCATTACGACATCGGGAAGAGAGACAGTTTGATCATCAATGATTCCACAACAGAATATCTTTTTTATCCCAAGTTGAGATTGCAACACCGATTCACCTATAAAAAACTCAGCTATACATTTGTCGATTATTTTGCTGACTCAGTCGTATATGATCATTGGTATGCGCAAACCTTGAACAAATCGTTAGATAGTTTTCAGTTGAGTGAAAAATGGAACATCATTGAAAATGAATTCGACCTTGTACATTTTCCGGACACGAAGAATACGGCGCAGTTTCTTTCTTTGGGAACCAAATGGCAAAATGTGAGCGGCGTTGATAAAAATGGGACGATCAGCTTCGATAATCTGATAATGAATGGGAATTACCGGAACCGAACCCGGAATAAGAAATGGGATTTGGAGGCCAATACAACCATTTATGTGTTGGGCGAAAACAATGGTGATTATGCATTGAATGCGAGCATTCAACGACAAATCAACAGTAAGTGGGGTGAGTTGAGCCTGTTTTTTAGCAATGTGAATCGAAGCCCGGCAAGAATCTACAACAATCAATCCATATTCAATCTGGATACAAATCTTCATTCTTTCGCTAAAGAAAACAATACATCGTTCGGGTTTCGTACACGATCCAATTGGATTGACCTGACATTCCAAAATCATTTTTTACTGAATACGATTTATTATAAAAATCAATTTCAACCGGTTCAGTACAGCAGTCCTGTCAACGTATTGCAAATCATGGCGGCTAAAAAAATCAAGTTGAGAAAAAGATTGAATCTATACAGCGAAGTATCCTTTCAACAAACAGACGGAGCTTCGCCAATACGATTGCCCTTGATTTTTACCAGAAACAGACTCGCGTTTGAAGGACGATTTTTCAAAAATTTGATTTTGTCGACCGGTTTGGAGTGCAGATACGCGACTCCATATCGATCATACGGATATTCTCCTGTAATCGGACAATTTACCGTTCAGGATACCATGACCATCCGAAACAGGCCGGATGTTTCAGCTTATTTTCATTTCAGAATCCGCGGATTCTCGGGTTATGTAAGGGCGGAAAACCTGAATACCCTGAGTTTGAATGATGGTATTTCTTTTACTAGAAACAATTTCGCGGCACCGATGTATCCTACACAGGGCTTCATGATTCGCTTCGGAATCCAGTGGTGGTATGTAAATTGATGAGATTCTGCCTATTTTGAATGTCAAATAAAAAAAATAACTTTGTCCGACAATGAGGAAAACTATCTATTCCATAATCACAATGAT
>JAURKN010000252.1 GCA_030831725.1 Ferruginibacter sp. | reverse complement strand
TTATTTGCAAAATAATATTTCATATGTCGTTAACCATCGGCCAAAAGGCCCCACTCTTCAATCTGTACGCTTCGATGAACGAACAGATAAATATCCAGGATTTCGAAGGCAAGAAAAACGTGCTGCTATTGTTCTTTCCACAATCATTCACAGGCGTATGTACCAAAGAACTCTGTGCTGTACGTGATGATATCGCAAAATATCAAAACAGCAACACGGAAGTTTTGGGAATATCTGTAGACTCCGTTTTCACCCTGGCTAAGTTCAAAGAGGAACAGAACCTAAATTTCACCCTGTTAAGTGATTTCAATAAAGAAGCCTCCACAGCTTACGGATGTATTTATGACTCATTTACCGGTATGGGTATGAAAGGAGTCAGCAAAAGATCTGCATTCATCATCGACAAAGAAGGCAACATTCAATATGCCGAGGTGTTGGATAATGCCGGAGAGGTACCCAATTTCGAAGCCATTCAGGAAACATTGGCCCGTTTATCCTAATAAAGCGCTGGGAAGCCCTATATATTTTTTTGGAAGGATAGCCCGAAAGGGCTATCTTTATTTATATAATGTTCCCATTGAAACTCAAGTTCATCATATCTGTCTTCTTCGTTTTTGCATCTTGTCTCGTATTCGGACAAGCAAGGATGAATACTGAATTGCCATCTTCAGGCAAATGGGCACAGTTTTATCCCAACCCAGCTTCGAATTTCATCAATTTCGACCCAATTAGAGTCAACGAAAGTGGACATTCCCTTCACATCTTCAATTTCATGGGAAGAAAAATCCATGAGATTAAAAACTTCAACAGCCATACCTCTATCGACCTACAGCGTTATTTCAGAGGAATCTATATCTATCAGATCCGAAACAGAAAAGGATACGTACTGGAGTCAGGTAAATTCCAGATTGTCAAGTAATCCGACTTATTGAACCATTCCCCTCTTTTTTTGTGTCAAAATGACCGCTTTTCTACATTGGCAAAATGTTTGACATTTGCATGCTGAAAAGAATATAGCATATGGAAACAAATCATCAAGAAACAGAAATGGAAAAAGAAGCCGTTATCAACGAAAGCGAGCCAATGAACGAAAATGCCCCTGCTGTTGAAGAACAAGATGAAACTGAAAAACTGAAAAAAGACTTGAAAGAGCAAAATGACAAATACCTTTATTTGATGGCGGAGTTTGATAACTTCAGACGTAGGGTATCAAAAGACAAATTGGAGTGGATGCAAACCGCAGGTAAAGATGTAATAGTCTCTCTTTTAGAGGTATTGGATGATTGCGACCGTGCTGAAAAGCAAATCAAAGCGGAAGATGTGAAAAGTCAACATGAAGGAACCTTGCTTGTTTTCGGAAAGCTGAGAAACATTCTTCAGCAGAAGGGACTCAAAGCCATGGAGAGCATACATTCCGACTTCGATGTGGAGAAGCATGAGGCGATTTCTGAAATTCCGGTTTCTGACGAACTGAAAGGAAAAGTGATAGACGAGCTTGAAAAGGGATACTATTTGAATGACAAACTGATCCGTTTCGCTAAAGTGGTGGTAGGGAAATAAAAAATTTAAACTGAATTACATACTCATTCCAACATGTCGAATAAAAGAGATTATTACGAAGTCCTTGGCGTCTCAAAATCCTCTACTGCCGATGAGATCAAGAAGGCATATCGCAAGGTTGCCATGCAATTTCACCCTGATCGCAATCCCGGTGACAAAGCGGCGGAGGAGAAATTCAAGGAGGCTGCTGAAGCATATGAAGTCTTGAATGATACCGACAAAAGGGCACAATATGATCGTTTCGGTCATCAGGCATTTGGTGCGGGTCGAAGCGGCGGTGGATTCCAGGGTGGTGGCATGAACATGGACGATATATTCAGTCAGTTCGGTGATATTTTCGGAGAAGAGGGATTTGGAAGTTTCTTTGGAAACCGCGGTGGCGGTGGTGGTCGAAGCAGAGGGGGCGGAAGCCGAGGATCAAACCTTAGGGTCAAGATCAAGCTGAATTTTGAAGAAATGGCAAAAGGTGCGGGCAAAACCATCAAACTAAAAAAGTATGTGAAATGCGGCACTTGCCAGGGAAGTGGAGCCAAAGACAAAAACAGTGTCCAAACCTGTGGAGGATGTAATGGTTCAGGTCAGGTTCGTAGAGTTCAAAATACGTTTTTAGGTCAGATGCAAACGGTCACCACCTGTCCGACTTGCAATGGAGAAGGTACGACCATTACTTCCAAATGTGGTTCTTGCAAGGGCGAAGGAAGAGTATACGGAGAGGAAACAGTCAACATTGAAATCCCAGCGGGTGTTCAGGAAGGAATGCAGCTCAGTTTGAACGGAAAAGGAAATATCGGTGAACGTGGAGGAAGTGCCGGAGACCTTATCGTGGCCATAGAGGAAGAATCACATCCTCAACTTCATCGCGATGGACTTAATGTGGCTTACGATTTATACATCTCATTCCCTGATGCTGTTTTTGGAACACAAGTAGAAGTTCCTACCATAGATGGCAGAGCCAAAATCAAAATACCTGCAGGAACACAAAGCGGAAAAATATTCAGATTGAAAGGAAAAGGTTTCCCTCATGTGAACAGCTACGAGAAAGGAGACCAATTGATTCATGTGAACATCTGGACACCTCAAAACATCAGCAGCGAAGAGAAAGCCATGTTGGAAAAATTATCTCAGTCTTCCAATTTTGAACCTAAGCCTGAAAAGAATGAAAAATCATTCTTCGACAAAGTAAGGGAGATATTCAGTTGATCGATTTTTCAACGATTACTTTCCTTTTTTCTTCGGCCATAAATCTTAGCGGATTTCTCAACCAGCACCAGAAATTCTTTCTGAATATAAATGTTGGGATCTATGCTTGATTTGACTAGTTTTTTAATGGTATTCCATGACAATCCGGGCGCATAGTTGCTGTTTCTGATTTTTTGACCAAACATCGAAACCGCAGATGCGAGTTTGTATGCATTTTCTATACTATCAAATGATTGATAAGGGATTTGAATCTTATATGGAATCAAATTGGAAATGCTATCCTGATACTGGGTATATTTCAACTCCAGATTGGCCAGATTGATGTTCTGTGAAGACTTTTTCTGCTGCTGCATTTTTTCTGTTGCAGTGATTTCAAGGATGGCCATCACACCTGCACCACTTCCAATCTCTCCCCCTTCCAATAAGTTTGTACTGTCTGATAAAGCTTCTTTTTTATTATCAAAGCCAATCAGACGATACGATTTTACCATATCCGGATTCATGTGAATGCTCATGAAGGCATCATCAGCGACGGTATAAAAAGTTTGTGTCAATTCCTTCACAAGCACACGTTCCGCCTCCTGTATTTCGTCGAGATATGCATAATTGCCATTGCCGTTCTTGGCTAGCGTCTGCAGCTTCGAGTCCTTGAGGTTTCCCATACCCACACCAAGACAAGTCAGATACACACCGGATTGTCTTTGTTTGGTAATCAACTCATCCAAAGCCTTCTCCGAAGTTTCACCCACATTAAAATCGCCATCCGTTGCTAAAATAACCCTGTTGTTTCCACCTTTGATAAACCTTTTTCTAGCCAACTGATACGCAATCTTGATGGCCGAAGCGCCTGGCGTATCTCCTGCCGCCTCCAAAGACTCAATCGACTTCAAAATTTTCTCCTTCTCCCCTCCCGAAGTGGGATCAAGCCAAACTTGAATAAATCCGCCATACGTTACGATGGACACAGTATCAACAGGACGTAAATTTTTTACAAAAAGCTGGAAGGCTGCTTTCAATAATGGCAACCTGTTCGGCATATCCATACTTCCGGAAACATCAATCAAAAAAACAAAATTTCCAGGTGGTACATTATTCAAATCGAGTTGCTTTGCACTGACATTGATAAATAAAAGATCATTTTTTTCATTCCATGGGCATGATGTGAGCTTGGTGTTGATTCTGAAAATACTATCATGTCCCGGAGCCTGATAATCAAGATTAAAATAATTGATCAGTTCTTCTGTTCTGACAGCATCAACCGGAGCCTCGCTACCCATGTTTATGAACCGCCTCACATTGCTATAAGCTGCCTTGTTTACATTCAATGAATAGCCTGTGTGTGGAGACGACTTGGCATCAACCACAACATTTTCGACCAATTGGAAATAGGTTTCGTCACCGGCATACCAATTTTTGAAAGAGAGATGACTATGGTCTTTGGTGTAGGAAATGAGCTTTGTCCGTGACTTGCTAACCGCATCAATGGTAGGTTTCAACAAAATGGTTTGCCATTGGTCTGTCTTTACCCTGATGGTTTTGGTTTCATACCCTTCAAGACTGATTGTAAGAGAATCGTATTGCAGCCGGGAGTTTATGCCAAAAGTGGCTGAACCTGCTCCTGAATAGTAGTTCATCCTTAGAGAATGTAGAAAAATCTTAGCGTAAGGGAGTGGTTTGTTCTTGTTATCCTTGACTTCTCCTCTGAGATAATATTGTGCATTACTGCACAACGGCAATAACAGAAACAACAAATATGTGATTGATTTTCTCAAGGGGCATCCGTTCACGTAAATTACTAAATAATTCAACATGAAGGAAATAAAAATACATCAGGGCATCAATTTGAGAATCTCTCCGAAGTTTCTGCCTAATCCATCATAATCAAGCCCGTAGCCGACTAAAAAATCATTAGGTACCGAAAATCCGATGTAATCCGCCTTTACGTCATATTTCAACGCATCAGGTTTCAACAACAAGCTTGCGATTCGAAGCGAAGTCGGTTGTCTTTCTTTGAGTTCAGGAATGAATTCGAATAAGGTTTTACCGGTATCGATTATGTCTTCAATCAAGATCACGTCGCGTCCTTTTACAGGTGTGTCCAAACCAATCGCAGTAGTCACTTTCCCGGAACTTTTCATTCCCTGGTATGACGCAAGTTTGATGAAACAGATTTCTGCTTCAACATGCAATTTTCTGAATAAATCAGCGGCAAAGAGAAAAGAGCCATTCAAGACCACGAGAAACAATGGTCTTTTGCCGGCATAATCCTGATCAATTTGCATCGAAATGCGACTTACTGCATCCTCAATTTGTGCATCAGAAATGTAAGTCTCGAATTTTTTATCGTGAATGTTAACTATCAAGGTGAATTATTTTGAGATAATGAGTTTTTGACCGACGATGATGGTTTCCGATTCCAATTTATTCCATTCTTTGATGTCTGAAACGGAGACCTTGTATTTTTTTGCAATGTTTTTCAAACTTTCACTGGGCTTGACCTTATGATACCTTACTTCATTCACCACTTTCTCCTTTTCATCGATCATGATGGACTTCAAGGACAATATCATTCCGGGTTTCAAATAATCCCCCTCATTTACACCATTGTATGCCATCAGATAGCTCAACTGTATCCCTAAGGCCTGGGAGATATCATAGAGATTATCGTTGGCTTTAACCTTATACGTTTTTTGCGATGATTCGAAACGCTTTCTTTCCAGATAGATCCACGACGTTCTGTCCAAGATTCCATCTTCGAGCAGATCATTATAATCAAGCAGGTCTTCCAGATCGATTTGAAAACGAATGGCAAGTGCGAGTAACGATGTACCGCTATCAACCTGAACCGCTTTCAAACCATTAAAGGATTTCAATTTCGGATTCTGTGGAAAAATCAAAGATTCAACTTGGGTTATGGTATTATCTATAACTTTTACCACTTTTGGTTTTGACTCTTGCTGCTTGATTACGAAAACACTGTAATCCGGTATGGATTTCATCGCTTCTAGACTGTAGTCATTCAATTGATATTCTTCAATTGTTTTGATGAGTATTTGTGGATAGCGAGGGTTGGTCGCATACCCTGCCTTCTTTAATCCATGGGCCCAACCTTTGTAATCGGTCGGTTCGAGGCTGAACAGGAATGCGTAATGTGCTCTTGTTCTCAAAAAATCGCTGTGGTCTCTATAACTATGATATGAACTGTCATATTTGCGGAAACATTCGCCACTCTCATCATCATCATGGTAAACCTTTTCACCAGTCCATTCCGCTTTGCATTTTATGCCAAAATGATTGTTGGATTTACGAACAAGTTCACTATTTCCGCTTTCTGTTTCAAGAACACCCTGTGCGAGTGTTATTGACGCAGGAACACCCGATCGAACCATCTCCCTTATGGCAAAATCTTTATACTTTTCAATATACTCACGCGTTGTTTGCTTCTGCCCGAATGCGGAAACAAAAAACATGGTAAAACACAATATGAATAATCCGTTTTTCACCTTTTACAATTTTTGTATGAACATGATCCCATCTCTGATGGGAATGATCACTTGTTCTGTTCTTGGATCCGCTGCCACATGTTCGTTAAATGCCTGTATCGCTTTCGCATTTTTTCCGGAAATTTCATCCTTCAATACCTGTCCGTGAAAAAGAACATTGTCGGCCAAAATCCAGCCTCCTTTTTTTAACTTAGGCAAAGTTAATTCGTAATAATCAATATACCCTACTTTATCCGCATCCAGAAAAACCAAATCCCATTCCATATTCATCTGCGGAATAATCTCCCTCGCGTCGCCACAGTGTATGTTTATTCTTTGTTCAACACCTGCGGATTTGAAATAAGATGCTGCGGTATCCGCATCGGCTTGCCTTAATTCGATAGTGTCTATGAATCCTTCTGAAGGCATTCCTGCAATCATGTTCAAAGCGCTAAAACCGGTAAAGGTTCCGATTTCCAAAACATGAACGGGCTTGATCATCCTGCAAACCATCTCAAGCCATTTCCCCTGCCATGCGTCGCTCATCAAATGTGCATGAGGGTGATTCTCCATTACATTCTCTGACATTTTCAACAAAAATCCGTCCGGTAATGTGCTGTATCTGCTGCAATATTTTGCGAGATCAGATTCTTCCTGCAGCATCATTTGATTTCTTTTTTTGTGTGATGACTAAAAGTCCGGCAAATGTGAGCAATCCATTAATCAGAATCAATTCATTTCCGATTTTATAGCCGCCGAAAATGGATTCACTGCACTGAGATATTCCAAGTTCAATATGCAATTTTTTCTCGTACCACTCCGGACTACTCAACATGTCAATGCACAAAGTCAATATAGGCGCCAAGATACATACAGTCCACAGCAATTTTTCGTTAATATTTTTCTGAGTCAATATCCCGAAAGCGAACAAGCCAAGTAGTGGGCCGTAGGTTATGCCTGCCATTTTAAGTATGAAATCGATGATCAGCTTGTCATTGATGGCCTTGAACATCAGCACCAAGATGAAAAATAGCAGCGCAAAGCCGATATGGACACCCAATCTGGTTTTTTTCTGTTTTGCTTCATCCGTTTGTTTTTCACGAATTTTTAGGATATCAATACAAAAACTGGAAGTAAGTGAAGTGATGGCACCATCAACACTTGGGAACAGAGCAGATATCAGTGCAATGATGAACAACACGCCGATGGTTCCGCTGAAGGGTTCACTCAATGCAATGGTAGGAAAAAGATCATCCGGATTTCCAGTAGGCAAATTCATTTTATTGGCATAGAGATAAAGTATTCCTCCTAAAAAAAGGAACATGAAATTGACGAGCATGAGCACAGCCGTAAAACTCATCATGTTTTTTTGGGCATCTTTGAGTCGGTTCACACTGATGTTTTTCTGCATCATCTCCTGATCAAGTCCTGTCATGGCAATGGCTATGAACATACCACCTAAAATATGTTTTATAAAGTATGATCCGGATTTGAAATCTGTGTTGAATATTTGCGTGTACCCTTCTGAAGACAAAGTCTGAAATGCCCCCGACAAATCTGTTCCTAAGGCTTTCAATATGACGATGGTGCAAATGACAAGTCCGAGCAGCATTCCTGCTGTCTGCAAAGTATCTGTGTAAATGATGGTTTTCACACCGCCTTCAAACGTGTAAAGCAAGATCATCAACAAAATCACAAAAGCCGTCGCCATAAAGGGAACGCCCAATTTATCCAAGATGAAGATTTGCAGGATATTGATGACCAGGTATAATCTGGCTGTCGCTCCGACCGTCCTCGACAATATGAAAAAAGAGGCCCCTGCCTTATGGGCTTTTTCTCCGAAACGACTGTTGAGATAAGCGTATATGCTGGTGAGATTGAGTCTGTAGTAAAGCGGCAATAATACAAATGCGATGACGATATAACCCAACAGATATCCCAAAACCACTTGAAAATAAAAAAAGTGGCCACTCCCCACTCCGCCGGGAACACTCACAAACGTGACGCCACTTAAAGAAGTGCCGATCATCCCAAAAGCAACCAGCATCCAGTTGCTTTTTTTATTTCCGATGAAAAAAGACTCATTGTCGGACCCCCTGGATGTAAACCAGGCCACAGTGAGTAACAATAAAAAATAGGCGATTACAAAAGTGAATAAAATGGCTGGGCTCATTCAGTAGAATTGGTCAGGATGGGTTAATGACCATGAAATTACAAAAAATCAATCACTGAAAAAGAGCAAAATTGTAGCCCGCCCTGATAATCGGCACCGATCTTCCTAAATTGTCTTTGTAGGGAGAACGTGCCGCATTGCCTACATCCCACAAAATGGAAAAATAAAAATAGGTTTTCTGCACTTCCCAGTCTCTCCCATTGGAAATTCCGCCACCGACCAAAAAGCTATGCGCTTCATAGTTATACAGCTCATTAGCCGTTCCAACAGGGATGTATTTTGTCCTCATCATGTTGTACTCATAATGGGCTTGTCCGAATAAAAACTTCACTGGATAAACACGTACAAAAGCACCCGGACCATAAATGCTTTGTCGAAGCCTGTCGCCTATGTAAAAATAATCCCTGAATGAAGTATAGTTGTAACTCAAACTCGCAGCCACATCCAGGTATTTATTCAAACTGTATCCAAAATATGGACTGGCACCGAGATTGGTGAAATTATCACCAAATCCCGCATTCACTGTACCACCGGTAATCAGATTTTCTTTTTTGAAAAAAGTTTCATCCTGTGCGTAACTACATATGAACAGCGTGAGGGATAAACATGTCAAAAAGATCTTTCTCATTGGATAATTCTATTTTAATTTTTTTAAAATCTCGGACACAAAGATTGTCTGTCTTGATTTCCGGGATAGAATCCTTTTCTAATCAGACTGAATTCTGATGCGCCTCTAGATTGATTGAAAGTAGTCAATGAAGATTGTGTGGCATCAAAAGAAAAAGTGAACATGATATTGCTGATTTGAAATCCGGCGACCGCCACCCATGCATCTCGGACGCGGTACTGGGCTCCGACTTGAAACATATTTTCACCATCGTTTCCCAAATTGATCTGGGTCAACAAACCGGCATGCAATTGTGAAGCCCTCGACTGATTGTTGTAAAAAATCTGAGGCTGCAACATGAACAATGAATTGAGCTTTATAGTGCCTGAAATGAATCCGATATGTCTCATCGGAATTCGGGTTGAGCTGGAACGTTCTCCGAAAAATCCCTCGTAGGGCCTATTGACATGATGTATCGAATATCCGCCTGTGAAATAAATATTGTCATTCGGGAAATAGGCGTAATTCAATCCTACTTGAATATCAGGATATCCGACAGATGTATTCACGAGAGTGACAGCGGTTGGCAAACTGTTGTCAAAAAATTCTCCGTCGAACTGATCAGGAAATGTCAGTTTGGAAGGATCAATTCTCTTATTGGCCCATCCGACATTGAATCCACCACTGATCAAACTGCTGTTGCCCAGCATCTGATGATATGCAATAGAGGCATATAATTTTGTGGATTGCAGCGTACCTTTTCCTGCGACATCGTTCAAAAATAAAAAACCAGCGCCCAACCAACCATTTTCAAACCTGTCTCTAAACAATTGCACATCAGAAAACAGACTTGTGGTTTTATAAGGCTGATACATGATGTTGCTGAATTGATTCCGATAATGCAAACCGATTCTGTAATCCGCATCAGGTATGAATCCTGTGTTTGCAGGACTGGTGCTCAGTGGACTGTTATAGAATTGTGAGAAATGGAGATCCTGGGCCTTTAATGATCTAGATTGAAAAATAAAAATGAAAAGTAGAACAAAAACATGCACGTTGAAAAGGAGGAAACTTTTCTTGTGATGTGATGATGATATGTTCTTGTCATTTATGTGCATGGTTATCTGATCAGTGTGATATCTCCAGTTCTTTTTACCGATTTGCCATCTCCGAAAGTGACATCCAATGTAAAGGCATATACCTCCATAGGTTGTAGTTTGCCTTTGAAGGTTCCATCCCATCCGTTTTTCACATTGGTGGAACGGAAGACCAATTGTCCCCATCGGTTGTATATCCTCCAATCCATTTTAGCGATTCCAAACCCTTTCACTTTAATCACACCATTTTCACCGAATCTGCCGGGCGTGAACGCATTAGGCACATCGAGCAAAGGTTCAATCAGCGCGCTCACCCTGCGTGTAAACGTATCTGTACAACCATACTCATTGTAAGCGATGAGTTGTGCATTGTAAGAACCGGTTGACAAATAGAGATGTTCCGGATTGATTTCTGAACTTGATTCTCCATCCCCAAAATTCCATTGGTATCTTATGGCACCATTGCTTCCATTGCTGAATGCGACCGGCGTATTGGTGACAGGTGGATCAGGACTCCAACTGAAAAAAGCATCAGGCCCTTGAATAGCTCTGATGGTGATGTAATCTGTCGTATCTCTTTTGTTACAGGTATTGGAGTCGATAGCAATGAGTCTTACCGAATAAACGCCGGGTTGCGAAAAGAGCTTTACCGGATTCACCGATGTGGATGAACTGCCGTCGCTGAATTGCCAGATGACATTGCTTGAACTTGAGAGATTGGTAAAAACCGCATTATAAGGCGCACATCCTAGCGTATCCACCCTAAAGTCTGCTTTGACCAATGGATTCACATTGATTGTTTTTGTTTTTGTGTCGGGTGCGTTGCAAAACTGTTGGTTGATCAATTTCAAGGTGACTACATATGATCCAATGGAAGGGAAAGTATGTTGACCATTGAATGATGTGTCAGGTGCTGAACCATCACCATAATCCCAAACAAAACTGGTATTGGTGAAGTTGCCGTTTGTTGCGGTGGAAAGATTATTGAAGCTGTAACTCAGATTAGTGCATGGTGAGTCTTTGGACACCGAAAAGTCGAGTGTGGCAATATCACCACCTGAAAGTATGGTGAGATAAGTGGTATCCCTGATATTGCATGTAGTGGAATCTTCTGCGATGACCATAACGGTAAAAGAGCCCGTGGTAAGATAATTGGTAAACGCTGTAAAATCCGGAGCCCTGGTCGTATCTTTTTCTCCGTTTCCAAAATCCCAGTAAACTGTTTTTGCTGTTTGCAAAGTATCGGTGAAGTCTACACGAAAAGGAACACAACCTGAGGAGTCGTTTGCTACGGAGTTGATGGTAGGTCGGGCTGAAGCATCCACACCGGCGAAATTCATCTCTACTTTGACGGCAGCTTCATTGCAATTGCTGCTGCCGTTTATTCTCCTCCAAGCGCCTGGTGTGGTGGGAAAAGTAGCTCCTCCATTACAATTGGCACAAATGGCCTGATAGATGGTGCCATTTTCGTCGAATCTGCTGGTTCCTCCATCCACATGATCGCCAGTATTGCCCCTGAATTGTCCAAAATTGGATGCAAACAGAAGTGATTGTGCATCCCGCTTCAATACAAAGAAATAAAAGTCCTCCCCATCCGGTGAACCAATTGAAGGCAGAGGATCTTGAAGTGGCAAACCATTGGTGTTTCCGGTGGTATAATTTTTAAAATTGTTGATGCTTCCTCCCCATCCAGTCACATAGACATTTTCGCAACGGTCCACTAAAAAACCAATGGGAGAAATATTAGGATCCGATAAACCATTTCCAAAGACGGTTGAATAGACCCTAGCTGAAAGATCTGGTCTTAATTTGGTGATGAATTGAGAGCTGCCGGGATTGCTATATGTGGCATTCTGTATGGGCCAAGTTCCGGTAGTGGTACCCATTGCATAAGGGAAACCTTTTTTATCGAATTTCAATCCGTACACCTGATCGATTCCGGTTGTTCCAAGATATGTTGTTCTGATGATGCCCGACAAATCAGGACGCAACTCAGTGATGAAGCCATCTGTCACACCGCCTTGATAGTTGGGTTGAACAACACCGGTTTTGTTTCCAGGTACAAATCCAGTTGTTCCTCCTGCTACAAAAATGCTTCCGTTGGTCGGATTTGTGCTAGCCACAAAGCAGGCCTCATCTCCACTTCCTCCGAAAAAGCTACCAAATCGATAAATATTGAGGGTTGGATCGAATTTCAACACCAGTCCATCCTG
>JAURKN010000251.1 GCA_030831725.1 Ferruginibacter sp. | reverse complement strand
TTTTTTCAATCGCTTTTTTTTCATACACCGAGAGTGGCGACAAATCATTCAGGTAAAATACAAGTCTTTTCCATAAAGGCTCGTCAAGGTGCATCTCTCTGCGGATGTTTTCAATACTTGCTTTGTTTGTGGTTTGACCTACACTCATTTTTGAAGGGTCTCCCAAAACCTGAAAAAGAAAAAAAATGAGCAAAATGACGCCCATTAATGATGTGGTGGTTGAAACGAATCTTGTTTTATAAATGTTCAATTTTCGTTTCATCAAAGGGTTTATTTGTGCTGAGACAAAATAATACTATTGAATTCCTTCGCATTAAACTGATTCGCGCCAATTCCCTCGTAAGATTTGATGATGTTCCCATTCCATAAATAATTGACTCCAGGAGTTGTTGCATTATTACCGAGCAATTTGAAAAATTCCGGAATATCATCAATCACATGATATGGATATTTGATGCCTGTTTCCTGATAGAATTCGGGTATTTTGAATAACTCTTCGTTCATAAACAGGATGTAACCCTTTGGCCAGCGTCCGGCTTTTGAAAGGGATGCCATCTCCTTAGCCGCATCCCTGCAATGATCGCAGCCAGGCACAAAAAGACATACAATCTTTTCTCCTTCATCCAAATTCACTTTTTTCCCACTGAACGTTGTATAAGATGCAAATTTTGAAACAGTCGTTGCTGGTCCTTTGTTAGCATTGATGGCCGACGAATCTTTTCCACCGATTGGCTTCGAACTATCCTTTTTTGAGGTGATAGACGTATCATTTTTTAGTGGATTGGTTTGGATCAACAATGTTGTATCAGCATCCACCCCAATCTCCGTAGTATCTGTCGAAAAAGGAATTGGCTTTAATTTCTGGTTGTCCTCATTCTTACACGGAGCAAAAGGAAATAACATAAACATGAGCCATGCCGAGGCACTGTAGATGAGTGCCATTACCTCCCATTTATTTCCTCCTTTATCATACTGATTTACATTCCTGAACAAATAAACCAGCATGGCAATCGTCAGCACGTTTTTCACAAAAGCCTCGAGAGGCGTCATTGGAATCAATTGTCCGAAACATCCGCAATTGCCGTTCATGGCACCCGATTGAACCATCTGTATGACCAAGTGTACGCAGAAAACGACAAGCAGGAGTATAGTCCCTGGAATGACAAAAGTTTTAAGATAATGCTTTTGAAGAATGGCTACAGATACAGCAAGCTCGAGGGCTATGATCAATCTGGAAAAATAGGGTGCCATACACCAATCGACTATGCCCAAGTCTACTAGCTGTTTTTCAAACGACCATATAGGGTAAGCTTTGGCAATCACCGACAATAAAAACAATGCGGAAATCAGTATTCGAAAAGTCCAGGGAAGATATTTTTTAATCGCATTCATTTCAATTCAATTTATTTTCAATTTACGTCATTTGTAAATGATCATTCCGAATAATAATCACTGGATATCATTTTGAGAAATTACTGATTATGCTTTCCCTCCTCGATGAGAATCAAACCAAATGCGGCATAGTTCAGGATATCCAGAAAATTGGAGGCGATGCCTTCACTGACAAGGGTTTTCCCATCATTGGCCAGAATCTGTTTGATGCGCAACCATTTAGCCAAAATCAAATCCACAAAACTCTCTTGACTCATATCTCGCCATGCTTCACCATAGTCATGGTTTTTATCGCCCATCAGCTGCTTGGCTTGAGCAATTTGCTCGTCATACTTTACCGCAACCATTTCTACAGAGAGTTCTTCAGGCCCTTGTTCTCCGAACGAAAGCTGAATCAAACCTATAACTGCATAGTTCAAAATCCCTTCGAATTCACTTCTTATGCCATCCTCAACCCTTTGCTGTCTTTTTTCCTGTATGGTTCTGATTCTTCTGGCTTTTATGAAAATCTGGTCGGCTATGGAAATGGTACGATAAACACGCCATGACGTACCATAATCTCGTGCTTTCTTTAAAAAAGTGTCTCTGCACTGGGTGATGATTTGCTGATATTGTGTTTGGGTCGATTGTTCAGACATTGTATTGTTGTGCATGGTATCTTTACAGGGGTAATACATGCCTTACAAAAATACAAATACTGCGACAATGTATATGATAAATTGCGGTGGTAAACTTCAAGATTTCCGTGCTCCGAAAATCATGGGCATCCTCAATTGTACCCCCGACTCATTCTATGACGGCTCGCCCAATCTCACTATCGATCATTTGGTACGTCAAGCGAAGAAAATGCAGGAAGAAGGTGCGGATATCATCGACATAGGCGGACAAAGCACACGCCCGGGAAGCAAGAGAATCGACGCTGAAACGGAATTAGCCAGGATCTTGCCTGTCATCAGGGCCCTTCGCGAAAATCTTCCCGAAATGACGCTTTCCATAGATACGTATCACCAACCCGTCGCGGAAGCAGCTTTTACAGAAGGTGTCTCCATCATCAACGACATCAGTGCCGGCAACCTCGACCCTAACATGATACCTTGGGTAGGTTCAAAAAAACTGCCTTATATATGCATGCACATGCAAGGAACGCCGGAGAGCATGCAGGAAAATCCACATTATCAGGATTTGATCACCGAGATGGTGGATTTCTTCTCAAAAAAATTGGACGAATGTAGAAATGCCGGAATCATCGACATCATCATCGACCCCGGATTCGGATTCGGCAAAACAATACAACATAATTTCAACCTATTGAAACATCTGAATGCATTCTCAATGTTGGACTGCCCTATTCTCGTAGGAATTTCAAGGAAAGGCATGATCCACAAAACACTTGATATCAGTCCTGCTGAAGCCCTGAATGGCACTACCGTTCTTAATACCATCGCCTTGTTACATGGAGCTAACATCTTACGCGTTCACGATGTTAAGGAAGCCAAAGAAGCGATTACACTTGTCGAAAAAATGAAGGAACAGAAATAAAAAAAGACCGCATTATTGCGGTCTTTTTATTTGAATAACTCAAATTTTATTTTTTGATTTTCTGAACCGATTGCAAGGTATCAGGCATCGCTTTTTTGATACTGTCGTAGAATCGCTCTTGCTTTGCTTTCATAATTTTCTTTTTGTCGTCTACCATCACTTTGGCTTGTGCACGATTCAAAACATCAACCACTTCAATGTCAAAAATGAGGATTGAATTTTCTTTGATATCGTTACCCACTTTTTGTTTTCCATAAGCCAATGGTGAAGGAATATAAAACTTGGCTTTAGCTCCTTTATTCAGCATTTTTAAACCATCAGTCCAACCTTTGATAACGCCGGCTCCCAATTCGATGTCGTCTGTCATATTAACGTTAAATGGCTCAACATGTCCTTTTGAAGGATCTGTGTTACTATCGAACATAGTACCATCCATGGTCTTGCCGGTATAATTGGTGGTTACAACTACAGAGTTGTCAATCATAGCGCCAGTACCGGCTTGAAGAATCTGCACATACACACCTGAAGGCGTTTTTTGAAGATTACTGATGTTGTTTTTCTTGAAATAAGCATTCAACTCGGCATCTTGCTTTTTTAAGATGGAAATGTTATCAATAGAGTCTTTCTTTTGTTTCTCCATATAATCATTCATCTTCGCCTTTTCCATTTCGGCAGGAGTTTTATAAACATCAAGCAAACGTACAGTGGTGATGAAATAATCTCCTTTTTTGATGAAAGGAGGCATTGCTCCTGGATTTTCAGCAAACATGGAATCAGTCAAGAGTCGCATAATCAGACTGTCTCCTTTTTTCATCTGACTCAGGATGGCGATGTATTCAGGCGGGATGGATGTAGAATCAAATGATTCAATGATCGGCATTCCGTTTTTGCGAGTATCGTTCAAAACGGTGTCTTTCTTTCCGTTACTGATCAGCTGACTGATATGCATTCTGAGAAAGTTACCAATTTTAATGTTCGATCCCTTTCCTTCTGAAATGATTTTGTATTCGATTCCCTTTTGGCCTTTTTTAAATGATTGCTGACAAGATGCAACAAGTGCAAGCAAGACAATCGATGAGATAACTGTTCTGATTTTGAGCATTGTATTTGATTTTAAAATGAATATGATGTTAACATGGATCTGTATTCAGGTAAGGTTTTGATAAATTTGGAAACCACATTTTCAAGTGTATCTCTACTTTGTCCACCTGCTGCGTTAAAGTGCCCACCTCCATCAAAATGATTTCTGGCAAAAGTGTTCACGTCAAAATCTCCTTTGCTTCTGAACGAACATTTTCTCTCTTCTCCCCTGTCTATGATGATGGCAGCGAATTTGATCCCTTCTATGCTTAAAGGATAATTTACCAATCCTTCCGTATCTCCTGTTTTGATTTCATATTTGATCAAATCGGATTGAGGAATGGCGATCAGTGCGGTATTGTATTCATAGAACACCTGCATACGGTTCAACAGAGTATTTCCAATAAATCTGAGTCTGCTCTCCGAAAAGTTATCAAACAAGTGTTCATGTATGATACTATGCTGTAATCCTTTCTCTTTAAGTACCGCCACCATGCGATGTACATCGGCGGAAGTGGATGGGAATCTGAAAGATCCGGTATCTGTCATTACTCCAGCGTAAAGACATGAAGCTATGTTCTGTTCGATAAGGTCTGTACGGCCAGAAGAGATGATGAAATCATAGACCATTTCGGCAGTCGAACTTTTGCTGGTATCACTTACACCATAAGCGAACATTTCAACCTGGGGTTGTTGATGATGGTCTATCAATACCCTTCTTGCATTGGATGAAGCCAATGATTGCTCCATTTTTTTGGTTCGGACCAACGTATTGAAATCCAAACAAAAAATCCAATCAGCTTCGACAATCAGCGCATCCGATTTTGCTGTTTCTTTCTCGTAATCCAAAACAGATTCACATCCTGGCATCCAGCCAATGAAATTGGCCCAGCTTGTCGGAGAAATAACTTGAACGGTGTGTCCAAAATTCAAAAGAAAATGATATAAACCCAATGACGAACCCATTGCATCTCCGTCGGGTTTTTGATGGGTAGTAATAACCACACGAGATGGTTGATTGAGTAATTCGGGAAAGATCAGGTTTATTGCTTGCATGTCGGGCCGCAAATTTAGGTTTTATTGTCCTTTCTTTAAAAATTTCATACAATCTCTACCAAATGGGGCTATCTTTGCGCGCAAAATGCAGAAAAAATGACAACCAACAGAACTTTTACCATGATCAAGCCGGATGCTACTGAAAAAGGACATACCGGAGCTATTTTACAGATGATCAACCATGCAGGCTTCAGAATCGTAGCGATGAAAATGTTGCACCTCAGTGCGGAAAAAGCAGGTGAGTTTTATGCAGTACATAAGGAAAGACCTTTTTATGGCGAACTTGTTGAGTTCATGAGCCGTGGTCCAATCACTGCCGCAATTTTAGAAAAAGAAAATGCTGTGGAAGATTTCCGCACATTGATCGGTGCTACCAATCCAGCACAGGCTGCTGATGGAACCATCCGTAAACTGTTCGCCGCATCAATCGGAGAAAACGCGATTCATGGGAGCGACAGCAACGAAAACGCAGCTATTGAAGGAGATTTCTTCTTCAGTAAGCTCGAACAATTCTAATTCTGAATTTCCCAAAACAATTAAATGCTCCGGACGTTATTATCCGGAGTTTTTTATTTGAAAATGCCATGAATACCATCATCATCGTTGCCCGTTATCGAACATGGGCCATCCCTTTTGCTTTCATTTCTATGGCTTTGTTTCATTTGATTTTTGTATGGAACAGAAAATTGACGTTTTACAAATTGATGGGGAGTGGTAAAAATGGAAGTTTCGATATCGTACCCGATTTACATCAGTGGGTCATTCTCATCAATACCGAGGAATGTAAGGAACTAAGCGAAGAACATGTTTATTCACTCACAGGCGTTTTTTTTAGAATTTGGAACCGGATTTTCACAAAAAATATCTCTTTCATTTTTTTACAGCCATTACAAGGACATGGTCAATGGGATGGAAGCAACCCCTTCAAAGGCACAGCCAAGTCAGACAATCCCAACCCTGTCGCAACACTTACCAGAGCCACTATCCGATTGCGAAAATTAAAGGCTTTTTGGTCGAGAGTAGCCCCTGTGGCATCCACTTTACCCCAGGCGAAAGGATTTTGCTTCTCCTTAGGTTTTGGCGAAATCCCTTGGGTCAAACAGGCAACCTTCAGCGTATGGAAATCAGAAGAAGACTTGAAGCATTTTGCCTACACGATGACTGAGCATAAAAACGTCATACAAAGCACCAGAAAAGGCGATTGGTATAGCGAAGAACTTTTCCACCGATTCGAGGTCTTGTCCATTATCGGACCATTGAAAAGCCGCATGGAGTGACCCTGATGTTTCTTTTTCTTGATGGAACAACCTATTTTCGTCATATGAAGAACATAAAACTGATAGAAGTCCCCTCAGAATTAGGCGCAGGAACCCGCGGGGCCAGCTTGGGAATCGATGCCATCAAAATAGCAGGGCTCGACTTCATGAGTAATTTTTTCATACACTTTCCCTCGGAAAAAATTGAACATGAGAACAACCTCTTGTTCGAACCAATTCAATCGCCATATGCAAAAAGAATCCATGGCGTTTTGAACATGTACGAAAAAATCAGCAAGTCGGTTTCTGAGACCATCAAAAACAATTTTTTCCCCGTCGTTTTGAGTGGCGATCACAGCAACGCAGGTGGAACAATCGCAGGCATCAAGATGGCAAAACCCAAAAGCAAACTCGGTATCATTTGGATTGATGCACATGCGGATCTGCATACCCCTTACACGACCCCATCAGGCAACATGCATGGAATGCCAGTAGCTACCGCTATTGCAGAAGATAACCTGGAATGTAAAGTGCATGACATCGACGAAAAAACAGCCAAAATCTGGGATCAGTTAAAGACCATAGGAAAAATAAACCAGAAAGTGCTTCCAGAAGATGTAGTGTTCATCTCTCTACGTGATTTTGAAAAAGAAGAGAAACATATCATAGAAAAACATGGCATAAAAGTGATTCCGACCAGTGAAGTCAGAAGAAACGGTGCGGAAAACGTAAGCAGAAAAGTACTCAGATACCTTAGCGATTGTACAGATATTTATGTCAGTTTTGATGTAGATAGTTTAGATTCCTCTATTTCAAGAGGCACAGGAACTCCCGTAGGAAACGGACTTAGGGAAAGAGAAGCTGAAGATCTGATCAGCAAATTCATGCAGAACAGAAAGGTTTGCTGTTTTGAAATAACGGAGGTCAATCCAACCCTTGATAAGGAAAATCTAATGGCAGAAATTGCCTTCAATATTCTTCAACGAAGCGTGAACATTTTAATGATGAATTAATACAATAGAAAAAGCCGGGAAGTCACTTCCGGCCTTTTCAATCCTTAAATCAACCAATATACTATCTTATCATCTCTCCCATTCGGAGAGATTTTTTATTTCTGTTTTTTTGACCTGATCTTCCTGGAAAATAATCCTGTTTCAGAATGAAACAGCATCTGTAAACGGACATCTGCCGTTGGGAATAAACTCCCTGTTTTCTTCGGATTGGGTACGGTCGTTGTTATTTGAATATCTGAACACTTAACGCAGGAACATCAAATTTTATTTCGCAAACCCATGCATATGGTTGAATATTAATTTCTCTAATCTGTTCATTGAGCGGACTCCCCTGCCCCCAAAAATCTATGGAATCACTGTTGAATATGCATTTCCAGTCTTGCTTACCATCTAGGGTAAACGCCCATTGAGGGTAATTTCTATCTGACACGTTCAACACGATAAACAGATCATTTTTCGGATCCTTGCCTTTCCTTTTGTATGCGATCACGCCTTCATTCCTGTGGCTTAACAACATCCATTCAAAACCGGCAGGATCAAACTGCATCTCAAATAAAGCCGATTCATTTTTATACAAATGAGAAAGCGTTTTCACGCAGTCTTTCAATTTTCGATGAGAATCATGCTGTAAAAGGAACCAGTCAAGCTCGGATGATTCATTCCATTCCGATGTTTGGGCAAATTCGTTTCCCATGAACATCAGTTTAGCCCCGG
>JAURKN010000250.1 GCA_030831725.1 Ferruginibacter sp. | reverse complement strand
TGTACATACGCTAGACGCTTATGTGGGCCAATTGAAAAAAGTGATGAAGGACGATGGCGTATTGTTTGTAGCCGTACCCAATTACACTTCGAAAGATGCCGAACACTATGGAACGGCATGGGCGGCATATGATGTGCCAAGACATCTATATCACTTCAGTCCCAAAAGCATGAAATCACTCATGGAACGTCATGGATTTTCCATATCGAAAATCAAGCCCATGTGGTATGATGCAGTTTATGTGAGTATGCTCAGTGAAAAATACCTAGTAGGAAAAGGAAGGTTATTACATGCGATTATCAATGGTTTCCGTTCCAATATCGCAGCTCTTTTTGCCGTAAAAAAATGCAGCTCTCTGATTTATGTCGTAAGAAAACAAGATTGATAATTTATAATTTGTAATTCGTAATCCGTAATTCAAAATTCTTAATTCGTAATTCATAATTGGAGCCTTGACAATACAGTTTCCACTTTATCCATCATTTCATCCTCACTCATATCCTGCGGCATAAAAGGTTCTCCAATCAGTCGTTCATATAAATCAATGTAACGCTGACTGATTTCCTTTACCCATGATTCATTCATCTCAGGAACTTGCTGTCCGGTTTGTCCCATGAAATGGTTTTCAATCAACCATTCCCTTACGAATTCCTTACTCAGTTGCTTTTGTTTTTCTCCCTTGCTTTGTCTTTCGGCAAAACCATCTAATATGAAATATCTTGATGAATCAGGTGTGTGAATCTCATCCATTAACGTAATCACTCCGTCGATGGTGCCGAATTCATATTTCGTATCTGCCAATACAAGTCCTTGTTTTTTTGCAAGCATTTGTCCTCTTTCAAATAGCGCCAAAGCGTATTCGCAGATTTGGTTCCATTCCTCTTTAGTGGCCAGACCCCTGGAAATGATTTCATCCGGTGTGATATCTTCATCATGACCCTCCGCTGCTTTTGTGGAAGGGGTAATGATCGGCATCGGAAACAGGTCATGCTCTTTCAGCCCTTCCGGCATCACTGCTCCGCAAAGAGTTCTTTTACCTGATGCGTATGTTCTCCACGCATGTCCGGTCAATGTGCCTCTCACCGCCATTTCAATTTTGAAAGGCACACATTTTTTTCCAACACTAACTTGAGGAGCAGGGGTAGAGATCAGCCAATTCGGACAAATGTCTTGGCAAGCCATCAACATATGTGAAGCGATCTGGTTCAATACTTGTCCTTTGTAGGGAATAGGCTTGGGTAAAATGACATCAAATGCGGAGATTCGGTTACTGGCAATCATCACAATCCAGTTATCTCCTATATAGTAAACATCTCTCACTTTTCCGCTGTAATGAGATGTCTGACCCTGAAAATGAATCTTATTCATGCCACAAAATTAAATGAACCTGAGTTGAGTTCACGAGTATTTTGTTCAGATTTCAACAGTTGTTCATAAAATAAATTTTAACAGATACTTCTCAATTCGTATTTTGCTGTATATCAATAACCAAATTGTTTTTCATGAGAAAAATCCAATCGCTGTTTTTTCTTTTCATTGCCGTTTTTTTCTGTCAGACTCAATTGTTTGCACAGGCAAAAACCATTGTAGGAACTATCAGTAATGCACAAGACAAAGAGAGCATTTCAGCTGCCTCAATTCTGATCAAAGGTTCGAATGTGGGAACATTTTCGGACGACAAAGGGAACTTCAAAATCGGTGTAAAAAGTCTACCTGTCACTTTGGTAGTTTCATCCATCGGTTTCGAGACCATTGAATTTTCTGTCGCTTCTTCTGACGCCAATGTCAGCATCAAACTGAAGCCATCAGTTAGTCTCGGTCAGGATGTTGTAATTTCAGCATCAAGGGTTCCTGAGAAAATTCTGGAATCTCCTGTTTCCATCGAACGCATAAATGCAGCCGCGCTCCGAGCAGCTCCAACCGCTAATTTTTACGATATCGTAAAATCATTGAAAGGGGTTGATGTCACCACGTCTTCTCTTACTTTCGTCACACCTACAACAAGAGGTTTCAATTCCAGCGGTAACACCCGTTTCAACCAATTGGTAGATGGTATGGACAACCAGGCTCCTGGTTTGAATTTCTCCGTATCCTCCATCATCGGATTGAGTGAGCTAGACATAGATAATATTGAATTGCTTCAAGGTGCGTCTTCCGCTTTGTACGGATCTGGTGGTATGAACGGAACCTTGCTTATGACCAGTAAGAATCCTTTCAAACATCAGGGATTGTCTTTGCAGGTAAAACAAGGTGTGATGAACATTGATGGTACACAGCGTGATCCGTCAGAGTATCAAAATTACACTTTGCGTTATGCCAAGAAAGTGAATGAAAAACTGGCTTTTAAATTCAATGGAGAATATATCAGAGCCAAAGACTGGCTTGCTGTAGACAGCAGAAACTATGCCCGTTTGGCAACCGGTGGTAATGTAAAAGGAGGAACCCGCCTCACAGATCCCAATTATGATGGAGTCAATGTGTATGGCGACGAAACAACGATTGACCTTAGAGCTAACGTATTCCCACTCGTTGCGGCTTCCGCACCATTTTTGTCCAACTTTTTGGATACCCTGAATGGCGGAAGAACTGTTTTTGTTTCCAGAACCGGTTATAACGAGAGGGAGGTGGTTAATCCATATACCATCAATTTCAAACTCAGTGGAGCTGTGCATTACAAAGTGTCACCAAACACCGAGGCTATCATTGCAGGATATTGGGGAACAGGGAATACCACCTACACAGGTAGTGAGCGTTATTTTCTTGAAAACTTCAAAATGGGTCAGTATAAGATTGAGTTGAATAACAAAGACTGGATGTTGCGTGCTTTCACCACAAGAGAAAACTCTGGTGATTCATACAACACAACAGTTGCTTCCCGTTTGTTCAACGAACAATGGAAACCTTCTCAGCAATGGTATGGAGAATATGCCCAATCTTACATCGCGTCACGTTTGAATGGAATCAGCGATGCTGATGCCCATGCCACCGCCCGTGCTTTGGCTGATCGCGGAAGAATCAGATCTACTGATGCCAGTTTCCAACCATTAATGGATTATATCCGCAGCAAAACGTTGGCTGAAGGTGGTGCCAAATTGTTGGATCGCTCTAATTTGTACAGCGTGGAAGGCAATTACAATCTCTCCAAATACACATCAAAATATGCGGATGTGATCGTTGGTGGTTTGTTTAAAATGTATGAATTGAATTCAGAAGGAAATTTGTTTGACGATGCGGATGGTCCGATTTATGTCAAAGAATATGGTGGATTCATACAAGCTACACGTAAGATCGGAAGCAATCTGAAAGTTGCTGTTTCCGGACGTTATGACAAAAACCAAAACTTCAAAGGCCGATTCACTCCACGTGCTACCGCTACCTATAAAGTGGCAGAGCATAACCATGTTCGTTTCTCATATCAGACGGCTTATCGTTTCCCATCCAATCAGCAACAATATATCGATCTGGGTATCGGAAGCAATGTGCGTTTGATTGGTGCCAACCAGAACTTCTGGAGCAAATACAATTTCAACACAGGAAATGGACAACTCTACGATTTGGAAGCGTTCAGCGTAGGACAAGTAGTGAAATACACTCCTGTGGTACAAAAGCCTGAAGCCATCACTTCATTCGAATTGGGTTACAAAGGATTGCTTAATCAAGGTAAACTCCTAATTGATGTTTATGGATATCTTGGACAGTATCAAGATTTCACGGGAAGAAAATTGGTAGCTCAATTCAAAAATGGAGTGCCTACCAGTCTTTCTGATACAGGCAATCGCTACTTCTCTATTCCCATCAACTCTCCTGATAAGGTTAAGACATTCGGATTTGGTTTGAGCGTGGATTATCGCCTGCCTAAAAACTTCAGCATCAGCGGTAACTTGTCTTCCGATAATCTGACGGATGTTCCTGAAAACTTTGTAGCGTATTTCAATGCTCCGAAATATAAAGCAAACGCATCTATTTCAAATAGCGGATTCGGACCTGCTAAAAAAATGTCTTTCCAACTGTCTTATCGCTGGCAGCAAGGATTCCTGTACGAGGGTGATTTTGCCACAGGAAATCTTCCTGCGGTGCATACACTTGATGCTCAAATCAGCATGAAGTTGCCTAAAACCCATTCCATGATTCGTTTGGGAGCGAACAATCTGCTGAACTCTTACTACTATAATGCCATCGGAAACGCACAAATTGGTGGATTGTACTATGTAAGCTTTGGTTATAACCTGTATTGATTATAAAAGGTCAATTCACGAAAAATAAAAGAAAATGAAAAAAACAAACAACATATTTTCCATGAAAAGGATTGCAGGATGCATCGCTTCCTGTATGATCCTCATTGCATGTAACAAAGAGGTTGAGCAAGTTGCAGATACCCCTATGGTACCTTTGACAGGGCCGACACTTGCGGAAGCATTGCGTCAAGAACCGAACGACAGCTTGTATTACCGCTTGATGGTAAGAGGAGGGCAGCTCAGTTTGCTGAGTGATACTACAAAATATCACACGGTATTTGCTACAGAGAATCAACGTATCAAACCAGTATTGAGTGGTTTGGCCGCATCTGTAGGAGTGACATTGCCACCGAATGCGCCTGATGCATTTTTTGCCGCTTTCATAGATCAGATTCCTGTATCCGTAGCAGGCGCTGTCGCTCAATATCAGATTTTACCACAAGTAATCAGGTCTTCGAGCATTCCCAACACTTTCCCTAATTTCTCTTACCCATCCATTTTCAATCCGGCACCAACTGTCAGTGCATTGGCCAGATTGAACACATATCCAACCACACGCAATGGTGCCTGGTTGAATCAGTTCCCAATAACAGGTGTTGACAAATCAGCGAGAAATGGAGTCATTCATCATGTGGCCGGGTTAAGTGTTCCTCCACAACGTTTCTTGTGGAGCCGAATCAATACCGATCCTGAGTTGACTTACCTGAAAGCGGCAATCCTCAGAGCCGACAGTGGCGTTTCAGCGAGCGCTGGTCCTGCTAGCTTGCAATGGGTGCTCAGCAATTTCGGACCGGATATCACCGTATTCGCGCCGGTAGACACCGCTTTCCAAAAAACATTGAAAAATGTAATTGCTCAAGCACTCATCTCTCAGGGTGTTCCAGCAGCAATTGCCTTACAGACTGCAACATTCCTTGCTTCTACACCTGGTGTGTTTACCAATCCTTTGTTGGCAAACGCTTTGACACCTCAAACGGTTAAAGGAATCGTTGTGTATCATGTTCTTGGAAAAAGAGCTTTCACCAATAATTTCCCAACGGTTGAAACAGCATATCCTACTTTGCTAAACACCGTTTTAACGTCACATCCAGGCGTAAAATTGACGGCTACCTTCAATCCGCCATTCCCGTTTGTGAGACAGGCTCAGGTGAAAGATGTATACACCAATTCGCCGGCTGCCAACATCATCATCAATACCAATCCTTTGACACCTGATCCGTTCGGAACCAGTGATCAGAATTTTGTGAACGGGGTATTGCACAAAATTGACGCGGTACTATTGCCTCAATAATATTTTTAAAATGTATTTTAAAGCCTCTGGAAACAGGGGCTTTTTTCATATGTAATTTTCTACTTTTGTTGTAGGAATTTCAAAATACATGTATGCTTGTAAATCTGAAGTATTGTAGTTTTGAATTTTTGTAGAAATGGCGTAAATTGAATGTAGTATAATGTCAATAATAAGTTCTAATATTAAAGAAATAGAAAAACTTTGCCTAGAAAACAGAGTTAAATTTCTATATGCATTTGGCTCGGTATTGTCTGATTCATTTGATAATAATAGTGATGTCGATTTATTAGTAGACTTTGATACTATCGCTATTTCAGAATATGCCGATAATTATTACAACCTCAAATTTGGATTACAGAAACTATTTAACAGAGAGGTTGATTTACTGGAGCAAAAAGCATTAAAAAACCCTTATTTCACAGCACATATCAATCAACAAAAAACGCTGATTTATGAGCATTGATATTAAGACTTGGCTTTATGATATTTTGAATGCCATAAATGAGATAGACAGTTTTTTTATCAATACTCCAAAGGATTTTTTATATTTTCAAAACGATATCAAGACAAAAAGGGCAGTAGAAAGAAATCTTGAAATTATCGGAGAAGCGGTCAATCGTATAGCTCAAAAGGATAGTGCAATAGTTTTTTCTAATTTTCGAAAAATCATAGATACAAGAAACAGAATTATTCATGGTTA
>JAURKN010000249.1 GCA_030831725.1 Ferruginibacter sp. | reverse complement strand
TTTGGTCGCATTTTCAGAAACAATGCTAAAATGAGTGCCATGGGCATCACGCAGATTTCAGCTGTAACTGGTGCATGTGTTGCTGGAGGCGCATATCTGCCCATCATGAGCGATGAAACCTTGATGGTGGAAAATGCAGGCTCCATATTTCTTGCAGGTCCATATTTGGTAAAAGCGGCCATTGGTGAAGATGTTGATGCGGAAACCCTTGGTGGTGCCGTCACCCATACCGAATTATCAGGCATTGCCGATTACAGATTCGATAACGAAAAGGATTGTCTTGATCAGATCAAAAAAATCATGTCCAAATTGGGGCCGGTTCCAACCGCAGGTTTTAACCGAATTGCACCAATTCTTCCCAAACAAGGGCCTGATGAGATATACAGCATCATGAGTGAGGGTAATACCAAGCCTTACAATATGATTGATCTGATTGATTGCTTGGTTGATGCTGATTCTTTCGATGAATTCAAAAAAGAGTATGGAAAAACCATTGTTTGCGGATATGCAAGGATTGATGGTTGGGCCGTGGGTATTGTCGCAAACCAAAGACTGGTGGTAAAAAGTAAAAAAGGGGAAATGCAGATGGGGGGTGTGATTTACAATGACAGTGCCGATAAAGCAGCTCGTTTCATCATGAATTGCAATCAAAAGAAAATTCCATTGGTATTTCTTCAGGACGTAACCGGTTTTATGGTAGGAAGCAGGAGTGAGCATGCCGGAATCATAAAAGATGGAGCTAAATTGGTGAATGCGGTTGCCAATTCTGTTGTTCCGAAAATCACCATCATGGTCGGTAACTCATTTGGCGCAGGAAATTATGCGATGTGCGGCAAGGCTTATGATCCAAGGTTTATTTATGCATGGCCTACGGCTAAAATCGCAGTGATGGGAGGGGAGCAAGCAGCAAAAACAATGCTTCAGATTCAGGTTGCAGGAATGAAAGCGAAGGGACTTGAAGTAAGCGCTGAAGAGGAAAAGAAATTACTAGAAAACATAACGGCTAACTATACACGACAAACCAAACCGGAATATGCAGCAGCCCGTTTATGGATTGATGGTATCATTGATCCAGGTCAAACCAGAAAATACATCTCGGAGGGTATCAAAGCGGCAGACCATAATCCGCATATCCCAGAATTTAAAACCGGTGTTTTTCAAGTATGATGATGGTCTTTTATCGTGATTTATTTCTGGATTAATCTTAACCAATAAAGCATAATCAATACGAGCTGTAATTAGTATGAGCAATCACATCACCATATATACAGATGGTTCGTCTAGGGGTAATCCCGGGCCAGGTGGATATGGTATTTTGTTGTTGTACAACGGGAAAAAGAAAGAAATTTCCAAGGGGTATCGTTTGACCACCAATAATAGAATGGAATTGCTGGCAGTGATTGATGGTTTGAAAGCCTTAAAGCACAACGAGATTCCGGTTCATGTTTATTCAGACAGTCAATATGTGGTAAAGGCGATAAAAGAAAAATGGCTGGAAAAATGGATAAAAACAGGATTCAAGGGTGGGAAAAAAAACCGTGACCTTTGGGAAGAGTTTTATGAATTATCCGGAAAATTTGATGTGCATTTTCATTGGGTCCGCGGGCATGCGGAAAATCCATACAATAACAGATGTGATGAACTCGCCACTGCCGCAGCCGATGGGAAAGAACTTTCTATCGATGATGGATATGAAAACGGGATCAATGATTGATCTCGTCATATATTTTAAACCTAAAATTCAATCTAAGCTTTCGCCTCTTTGTTAGCGGTTTTTGACATCAGCGCGTATGTGCCGAAAATTAAAACTGAAAAACTCAGGTCAATTACTGCCGCATTTTTTACGAAAGGAATTCCCGCAGTTAAGCATGAAGCCCATCCAGCAAATCCTGATCCGTATGTCAGTTGTGTGTCGAACAAGAAAACGCTCGTATTACTGAGGAAGAAAAACAAAACGCTGCCGATAATGGAAAAGGCAGGTACATTGAAAAAGTTTGGTTTTTGAATTCTGAAGCCGAGTGCCGCAACTGCCAATAGGGAAAAATAGTTGCCGATTTGTCCCCAGCCATAAAATCCATCGGCTATGACTGAAAATTCCAACATGATGTCGGAAACCAGCATGGCAACAAGGGGAAGTAAAAAAGCAAGTTTGCGGTCTTTTATCAAGGTTCCGCTGAAAAGAGAGATTGCAATGATCGGATTTATGCTAAAAGGGAATGTAATCACTTTCATAGAAGCTGCCAGTACCACAAGCGTAATTCCAAAAATCGTTTGTTGTTTGTTCATTTTTTGGGACATTTCGACAAAAGTAAGCAATAAACGTATTGATATTTCACTCTGTTTGATTCGTTTTTTCCTCATGTTGTGGATTAGTGAACAATATAGTTTCGCATATGGCCGAACATAATCAAACAGGAAAAGCAGGAGAGGAGCTTGTTGCTGACCATATGTTGAAGAACGGGTTTCGAATTTTACACAGAAACTGGCGATATCGACATTATGAAATTGATATACTGGGTGAGAGAAACGGGATACTACATGTGATTGAAGTGAAATGTACCAAAAGCAAAAAAAACGCTAATCCCGAAGATGCTGTCACGCCGAGAAAATTTCGTTTTTTGACAGAGGCCTGTCAAGCTTTTTTGACCTTGAATCCGAAATGGGACCGCGTACAATATGATATAGCGGCCGTGACACTCTTTCCTCAGATAGAAATCTTTGTTTTGGAGGATGTTTATTTGTTTTGAAATATTATTCTCTTCCCATTCTCATCATCCCGCCACCACGTTGATTTCCAAACATGTTTTGCATTTCTCTCATCGGTTTGATCTCGATGTCTTTCGGCAAGTCGAAATCTTTCTCATTGATTTCTTTTTTGAAGTCTATTTTTGTCACTTCCACTTCCATCCTTCTGTTTCTTCTCATCTTCATTTCATATCCCATCACAAAACCATTGATTTTATCTGCGCCCGTCAATGTGGCATTGCCCATCATGCCTTGAATACCTGATATACCACCTGTAAATTTCACATGCTGGAAAGTAAATTCGGGAGTGTACCACACAGAAACACTGTCTTTGAGACCAAGTAAACGGGTGGTGATCAAATAACCTTTGTAACAGGTATATCCGGCGATTTTTTTTGTTTCTGTAGTGCTGGAAAATGAAATCTGAGGTTCTCTTTTTTCAGGTCTAGCCGGAGCGCTGCTGTCTTTTTTTCTTCTCTCCGCAATCATGCTGTCTCTTCTCGCTTGCATTTGAGCTTGTTCTTCATCAGTGACATAAAATCCGGATGTGGTGCCCATCATTTCGAAAACCGTGGTTGTCAATTTTTTGCTCTCATCACGATAAATGGATGATTTTACCGTTTCAGACCTGAGATCATTTTTAATTTTATCATTCAAAATGGTGGTGGTGATTTTGGTTTCCCCATCCATCATATTTCTGAAGTTCATACCCTGACGGCCTTCTCCGTCTCCGCCTCGTGATTCCTCATCCTCAGGTGCAATGATGTTCATGGTGGTGTATACAATCGCCTTATTTTGGATGATTGTTTGGGCATTTATTGTGCTATAGGTCAAAACCAGAAAACAAATAATCAGTTTCTTCATCGTTTTTTTTTCAAAAGTAGACTTATTGAATCATCATTGGTTACTCTCAACAATACTAGCTGCCATATTCATGTTAAAAACCTGTGGATAAATAAATAAGTATGTGGAATAACCACTGGTTAATTGTTGAAAAACAGGTTATTTTTTCAATTTAAATCGCTGAGCATTAGCAAGTTGTTGATGTTATGTTATTTTTTATCAACAAGAGCGCTAGACCTGCGATACACGAGTCAAAAATCGGTTGAATTGATGTAGGTTTGTCGTCCGACTAAATTTGAACCAAAGTGCGATTAAAGAGCTTAGAAATCAAAGGATTTAAGAGTTTTGCCGACAAAACTGTACTGAATTTCGACGAAGGGATTACCGGAGTCATTGGACCCAACGGATGTGGAAAGAGCAACATCATTGACAGTATCCGATGGGTAATCGGAGAGCATAAGATCAGCAATCTCCGAAGTGAGAACTTGGAGAGTCTTGTGTTTAACGGAAGCAAGACAAGAAATGCAAGTGGTCTCGCAGAAGTGAGCCTGACTTTCGAAAATACCAAAAACCTTTTACCTACAGAGTTCAATACGGTTACCATTACCCGCAAATATTATAAAAGCGGCGAGAGTGAATATCGTTTGAATGATGTGTCCTGCCGACTGAAAGACATCCATAATCTGTTTATGGATACCGGTGTGAGCACCGACAGTTATGCCATCATCGAACTTGGCATGGTGGATGACATCATCAAAGACAAAGAGAACAGCAGAAGAAAAATGCTGGAACAGGCAGCGGGAATCACCATATACAAAACAAGAAAAAAAGAGGCGAAGCTGAAACTGGATGCTGCAGAGCAAGACCTCGCAAGAATCGAGGATCTTCTTTTCGAAATCAACAACCAGTTGAAAACCCTTGAATCGCAGGCGAAAAAAGCCGAAAAGTATTACGAGATCAAGAAAGAATACAAAGAAATCAGCATCGAGCTTGCAAAGGCTGCTTTAGAAGGATTCAATATCACCTATCGTGAACTGAATCAACAGCAACAGCAGGAGGTAGATAAGCGTATAGAGCTGGAAACAGAAATCGCCAAAGAAGAAGCGGCGTTGGAGCAGGAGAGAGTGGCTTTCATTGAAAAAGAAAAAGAACTCCAACAACTTCAGCAATCTTTCAATGAAACGCTTGATCAGGTTCGTCAAAAAGAAAATGACAAGAACCTGGCTGCTCAGAAATTGCAGCACCTGAATGAAAGAAAATTAAATCTGGATGATTTCTTGAAAAAAGCTGAAGGTCAAGTCGCTGGCTTGAACGAAAGCATAACCTTCACCGGAAATCAGGTGGAAGAGGAAAAACAAAAACTGGCCGACCTGGAGAGCCAATTGCAGACATTCCAATCTGAAGTAGAAGGAAAAAGAAAAACATTCGACGACCAGCGTGTGGAACTCGATCAATTCCGTCGGTCTTTTCAGAGTATCCAAAAATCACAATTCGAAGCGGAGAAAAAAGTGGCGGTTGCGGATACCGGTATTCAAAACATATTACGATCCCTTCAACAGCTGGAAGAAGAGAAATTAATCAGAGAAAAATCGATTGCAGATATTCAATTGGAAAAAGATGCTAAATCTGCTGATTTGGAAGCATCCAAATCGGAACTGACGCAAATGCAGGAAGAGCAGGATCGACTTAAGGCGCAGATTCTCGAAGCGCAACAAGCGCTAGAAGCCATGAGACAGGTTCTTGCTGAGGAAAACAGAAAGTTGGATTCTCGTAAAAATGAATACGATCTGTTGAAGAGTCTAGTTGATTCAATGGAAGGATATCCGGAAAGTGTCAAGTTTCTTCACAAAAACAGCAATTGGGGAAAGCAGGCACCTTTGTTGTCAGACATCATTTATGTAAAAGAGGAATATCGTGCAGCAGTGGAAAATGTGCTTGAACCCTTTCTGAACTACTATGTTGTAGATTGCCTCGAGGATGGAATAAAAGCCATTTCTCTTTTGGAAGAAAATAAAAAAGGCAAGGCCAATTTCTTCATGTTGGATCGTTTGCAAAATACATCTTCATCCAACATGCCATCAAATACCATTTCAGCTTTGGATGTGGTTGAGGTGGATGATGCCTTTATGCCTTTGGCTAAACATCTTTTGGGGAATGTTTTTATCGCTATGGAATCCTCAGCTTTACAAGACGAAAGCGATGCGGTAATCCTTGAGAAAACCGGTAAAATGGTGAAAGGCAAATATGCCCTTTCGGGTGGTAGTGTCGGTTTGTTTGAAGGTAAAAAAATAGGTCGTGCTAAAAACCTGGAAAAAATGTTTGCCGACATCCAGGAACAAGAGTCAATCGTAAAGGCAAAAAAAGATGAGATTCAACAAAAGCATGATCAGGTAATTGATTACAATAGTCAACTCAAGGAGCAAGTCATTCGTCAACTTTCTCAAAAAGTAAATGAACTGACCAATCAGATTTTTGTTTTACAGAACAAGTTGGAGAACCTGACTTCACAAAATAACAATGCGGAAAACAGGATTGGCGATTTGAACAAAAGCATGTCAGCGCAACAAGATGCCATCGCTGCCACAAGAGAGGAACTGGCTGTTTTGAACGAAAATCTGAATTCACTTCAGGAGCAGATACAGAATAAAGAAAACGACTACAACAGCGCTGAACAGGCCTATAATGAAGCATCTAATGCATACAATAATGCCAATTTGATGCTTACCCGTCAGCAGAGTAAAATAAGTTCACTGCAACAAGAGTTTGATTTTAAATCAAATCAGTTGCAAAATTTATTTAACCAGATGGAAGAAAGCAAGCAGCAGCTTTTGACCTCAGAATCAGCTATTGCCGAAACAGCAGTCGCACTCTCTGAACTGGAGCTTGCTGTTGTGGAATTGCTCAAGACCAAAGATGAAGCAGAGAAAATACTCAACCTCAAAGACCAGGAATATTACAATACAAGGACTTTGCTGAATCAAAAAGAAAGTGAACTCCGACTTAAGCAGCGATCCAAAGAGGGAATCGATCAGCTTTTGAATGAAATCAAAGACAGATTGACCGAATTGAAACTTCAGCTTGCCGGAATGAAAGAGAGATTGCATGTTGAATTCAGAATAGATTTGGATGCTATCATAGATGAGCCAAGAACAGGTGATACACCATTGGAAGAGTTGCAGGAGAAGAGCGAAAGAATGAAAAAGCGTCTGGAGAACATTGGTGAGGTGAATCCGACAGCCATTGAAGCTTTCACAGAAATGAAGAAGCGTTATGAGTTCATTTTGGAACAAAAAAATGACCTTGTAACTGCAAAAGACAGTCTGATGCAAACCATTCAGGAAGTGGAAGCAACTGCAAATCAGCAATTTCTCGATACATTCAACAAGACCAGGGAAAATTTCCAGAAAGTTTTCAAAGCCTTGTTTACAGAAGAAGATACTGCAGACATGATTTTGGTGGATCCGAACAACCTTGCGGAAACCGGTATAGATATCGTTGCAAAACCAAAGGGTAAACGCCCAAGCAGCATCGGTCAACTTAGTGGAGGAGAAAAGACATTGACTGCCACTGCATTGCTTTTTGCCATCTATCTCATAAAGCCTGCTCCTTTTTGTATTTTGGATGAGGTTGATGCTCCGTTGGATGATGCGAATGTTGGAAAATTCACAGGTATGATTAAGCAATTTAGTGAAAATTCTCAGTTCATCATCGTGACGCACAATAAGATGACTATGAGTGCTGTAGATGTAATTTACGGTGTTACCATGCAAGAGGCGGGTGTCAGCAAATTGGTGCCGGTTGACTTTAGGAGTTTAAACTAATCATCTGATGGAAAATAAACTTAGAGGCCTGATTGATTCAGGCCTTTTTTAATGAAATAAACATATCTTAGTCATCTAAATAATGGAAAGTGAAAAATAAATTTTTAGCATCCTTCACACTATTCATCCTATCTTTTTTTCAACCACTTTTGGCTCAAAGGCCTGTGAATGATGACTGTATTAATGCGATATCATTGAATATCGGAACTGCGTGCAATTTCCAAATTTTTTCCAACGATTCTGCAACAGCTTCATTAAATACACCCAATCCAAATTGTGGAAATTATGCCGGTGGTGATATTTGGTTCAAAGCGGTTGTGCCCTCCACTGGTAGCATAGTCATCCAAACCCTTCAAGGTGTAGTTA
>JAURKN010000248.1 GCA_030831725.1 Ferruginibacter sp. | reverse complement strand
GAAGAAATCCTCCTCACCATGAAAAAGATACAAAGTACCCCACTTGTCCTTTTTCCAGGCGTTTATGATTGATTCGACCGTCATGAGTGATGAAAATTGATTTGCAAACTACAAAAAATAAACAAAGCGGTCTTACCTTGTGGATAACAAGAAATTTGGCATAGTTTTGGTTGTGAATATAACAGTCCTTGAAACTTAGAAAAACCGACCCAATTAAAACACACATCATTCACTTAATCAAACCCAAAGATGGCTATTGAGCTTAACAAAAACAACGAATTAAACCAGAATTCTCCAGAATCAAATTCTACAAGCGGATCAAAATTCAAAAACATTTTATCAGCCATTCTGATTATTGCCCTCTTGGCGACATGGGGCTATATCATTTGGGATAAAAACAACACAAGAGAACTGGTTCAGCAAAAAGACAACCAGATTTCTTCTACCGCCGCTCAGCGTGATGAACTTCAAAAAGCGCTTGACGATGCCACCATACGATATGACCAAATCAAAACAGCTGGCACTCAAAAAGACAGTATCATTGTTGAAAGAGACAAGGAAATCGAATCGAAAAAGTCAAGAATTCAAACGCTTCTTTCCAAAGCGAACAGTTCTGCCAAAGACATCGATGAGGCCAGAAAAATGATTGAATCATTGAATGCCGATATTGAAAGTTACAAGGCACAAATTGCAAAACTGGAAGCAGAAAATACCGCCTTGTCACAAGCAAATCAAACGCTTACCGGCGAAAGAGACAAACTTCAAAAAGACTACGATTCTTCAAAAGAAGAATTGAGAAACAAAGAAAATACGATCAATATCGGCTCTACGCTCCATGCATCCAGATTCAACGTGCTTGCGCTGAACGAAAAAAGAAGTGGTAAACTCAAAGAAACAAGCAAGTCCAAAAAAGCGGACAAGCTCCGAATTTCATTCGACTTAGACGAAAACCTAATCACACCTTCAGGCACCAAAACATTGTATATCATCATAACCGACCCGAGCAAGAAAGTGATCACATCGGAGTCGATGGGCTCTGGTGAATTTGAAGCCCGTAACGTGGGAAATATTCCTTTCACCCAGAAAATGGATGTGGATTATACCCAAAATAAAAGACAAACCATCAGCTTCGACTGGAGAGGTGAAGGCGGTTTCCTTCCAGGAAATTATAAGATTGAAGTTTACAACAACGGCTTCAAAATTGGAGAAGCGGTTCGACCATTGAAATAACATATCCCCCAACTAAAACAAGACCCGTACTGATGCGCTTCCAAGGTGTATCGTACGGGTTTTTTCTGATTGCCTTGCATTGTATTGAAAATTACATTCGATATTACCAGATACTCTTTTGGTCAGATCCAATTGCCAAATCAAATTTCTGCCCGGCTGCAATCCTTCTAACATGATGAAACCAACCGAACTTCCTGGCTGGTTGCCCCCCGCGCTGTAATTAAAAAATTGATACCTGAATGAACCATTCACACTCAAAGAAGATGGTGTGTTATATTTGGCTTCGAACCTCATACTTTGTGAGAGAGTGTTGTTTTCCCGATTCGACAAGTTTGTTTTTTTACCAAAGGAATAAGCCAAGACAACCCTGAGTCTGTTTGCTTTAAGATAAACCAACTGCGGTTCAAGCCATTGTTGAGAAAGCTCATAATTCCGATTTCCAAAATTGGATGCTGTATTTTTCAATCCTTGTTTAGCCGTTTTTGTAAAAACATTGATATTGAATTTTCGATTGATGTTCCATCTGATTCTAACACTCCATTGATCAAGACTGTTGATTTCCTTTCCATAAGTGAGAAGCGATTTCGAAGAAATCAAACTTTGATTGATGTCGAAACCCCATTTTGTTGAGGTCCGGTTGAAAAACAGGCTGTTTGAAATATTTTTTCCGGATGATATCAATGCCGTATCAGCATCATTTCCCTGAAGAGGATCAAAGAAAAACGAGTTGCTTGATGTTCTTTTTTTACTCAATTGAATGATGCTGTTAAGTTGTGTTTTTCTCAGGATGTTAGCAAAATGACCTTTTCTTTCTCCTAATAAAAGATCGGGTTGAATATCCATATTCGCATTCCATTGCACATATTGTGTTGCGATAAACTCATTGGTTGGCGTAAACACCTGAATGTATTTTCTCTGGTCCTGAAATTGAGCCGCTTCAAACTCATTCAATTCTTCAATACCATTGTTGTTGTAATCGATCCAGGTAAAGTTGCCCTGTCCGACTGGTACAGCTAAATAAGAAACCGCTCTTTTCTGCTCCTGCCCTCCTCCTATTTCATAAAGCATAGAGCCATTCATTCCGCCGTTCCATTCGTTGAAATAATACTCCGCACGGGTGAGCAGTGTTTTTCCGGGTTTCTGTTTGCTTATGTTCTCATTAAAAACATCGAGCTTTCTAAATCCAATGGTGTGTTTCCATTGTCTTTTCGGATTGGAAAGCAATTCCATGGAAAATTGATAATTGTGGCTTCGATCAACCCTGCTCATTTTATTCTGATCAGGCAATTTATCAGTTCTTGAAAAATAGGTGAATCCCCATTTGTTTTGTTGCTGCGGATCTGATTTTATATAGAATTCCCATCTGTCGAATTCGAAACTGTTGAGGGATAGTGAATCTGAATTTTTGAATGTGGCAATGTTTTGCTCCAGTTGATAGTTCAATCCTGTTTCGTAGGTCTTTCTGAATTTCCATTGCTTTTTCACATCAAAATTCGGACGAAGGAACCGACCTGATCTCAAGCCTTGCTGATACATCAACCAGCTACTGTTGCTGCTCCATTTCCATCCTTTGTACTGCGATTGCAGATTGAATTGATGTCGAGCAGCATTGATGTCACTCCCCCTTTCAAAAAGTTCAAATTGATACCCAGTCTTCCCATTTTGTTTACCAAGTAGAGACAATGCAGCCGAGACCCATTTTTCCTGATCAAAACCAAGATCGGTTTCAAGGCCCCAATCACGATAAAATTCCGCACTTCTCAATCGCTCAGGTGATCTGAAGGATTGTTGCACCCACTCGCCTTTGGTTTTAAGTTCTAAAACATGTTCATTTTTAGCAAATTCAAATGAATCTGATTTCCATTCCGACTGAATGGAAATCGCTTGTCCGGCATTATTGCTTTTGTCGTTCGAGGAAAATCGATTCACATCATAATTACTTTGGGCCCAATTCATTTGAATCTTTGATTTGGGTGACAGTTCCCAATTCAAACCTACACTCAACAGGGAAAGCTTTTTGGGAGTCACAAGAAAGCGAACAGGTTCATAATCTCCTTGCTTCGATCCGGTTTGATCCGGGGAAACCCAGATAAACACTTTTCCGTTAGCGATATTGGGATCTTGCTTATAATTGCCTTTCCCTGCGCCCAGATAAGTGAAATTCAGCTGATATAAGGAATCTGCAGATGTTGGCGAATATTTATAGATGGTGATGGGGCTGCCGTTGGAAAAGGTATCTATTTTTTTATACAGGATTTTATCTGTCGCAAAAGTATCTCTGACAATATTTTCCACAAAGGCATTCTGTATGCTGTCGCCAATCGAAGCGAGGAAGTTTTTTTCGTTCTCTCCAAGCACTTGATCTATAGGTGATGTGGTGATATCTGTATTGGAGAAATATCCCAGGTTGACATTTATTTTTTTTCCGAGATGCCATTTGTTCTTCAGAAATAGCTGTGTGTTCAGGAATTTTCTGTCGGCATATTCAAACTCCACTTGAATACGTTTGTCTTTGGTAATCTGTTGTTTCGGTGTGAAACTTATTTCAGCCGTGTTGTAATTGATTACATAATCCTGATCTTCACCCCTTTCCATTCTAATGCCGTCGATGAATACTTTTTCGGTACCAGCGAGAACAACGAAATAAATCTCATTGTTTGCGCCTTGTAATCGATATGGTCCCTGATTGCCTTCCAGCGGTTTTATAAAGTTTCTGGTGAATTTGCCCTTGGCAATGGAGCCGGCAAACTCAAGTTCCGCATTCACTTTTTCACTTGCTTTAAATCGGGTTTGATACATACCTCCCTGTATTCTCTTATAGAATGTCAGTCCGAAGAGTTCTTTCTCTTTTAAATCCAAATCACCCATACTGAGCGACCATTCTTTTTTCTTCAATTGGATAAAAATCCGATCAAGGTCTCTAAGATCTCGGGTATTACCGTCCGGCTGAATAGGAATAGTGTTGTCTGTGATGGCGGCGGTAATTTCCATGCTGTCGCCTATAAATCCATTGAGCTGCAGATTGAGTGTCGAATTCAGATTGGCATCCCTGTTGTTTCCGAATGAAATTGCCCTTCCGATGCTTCCTTCGGTTTCCAATCCGCGCCAGTCGAAAATAGGCGCATCTGTTTGTTCTCTATTCGTAAGCACAAATGGATTGGATGATGTCATGAAGTTATATCTGACACTGTCATATGAAAGATGGTTCGTTTTTTCGGGCAATAAAAAGGGAAAAGAGCGGAATCGAATTCGAATGCTATCATTAATTATTGGGCCTTTCCACCTGAATGTTGCTGTACCATCATCTATCGAATACCATGTTTTAGAAATGCCTTCAACATTGAATGTGCCAGGGACAATACTTTTATCATGAATACGAATATCTTTTGCCGGAACAGGAATGGTTAGAACCACCCAGTTGTTTGCAGGCAATAGCGTGTCTTTATTTTGGGAAAAAGTCACTCCGCCATGGCAGACCAACAACAAAATCATATATAAAATGATACGCTTCAAAAATCAGGGTTGTTCTTTCAATAAAAATACCATTAATTGAGTGGAAGACTGAAACTTAATCGAATAAAAAAAGCCTCCCCGAATTGGGAAGGCCTTTATGAAATAACAGTGTATTATTTTTCCTCTGTAGAGAGTCCGGCTTTGATATATTCGCTGTTAAGGCGAGCGATGTTGGCTACGGAGATTCCTTTAGGACATTCCGCTTCGCAGGCATATGTGTTGGTACAATTTCCAAAACCTTCCTTATCCATTTGAGCGACCATGTTCAGCACACGAGACTCTCTTTCTGGACCGCCTTGTGGCAACAATGCCAATTGTGAAACTTTAGCGCCAACAAAAAGCATCGCACTTCCGTTTTTACAAGTGGCGACACAAGCGCCGCATCCGATACAGGCTGCAGCCATGAAAGCGTCGTCAGCATCCTTTTTATCAATCGGAATGGCATTTGCATCTACCGCATTACCGGTATTGACGCTGATATAACCTCCTGCCTGGATGATACGATCAAATGCTGAGCGATTCACAACGAGGTCTTTCACAATTGGAAACGCCTGGCTTCTCCATGGTTCAACGACAATGGTATCGCCATCTTTGAAAGCACGCATGTGTAGCTGGCAAGTGGTGTTTTGTTTCCAAGGACCATGTGCTTGTCCGTTGATGTACATGCTGCACATCCCACAAATACCTTCACGGCAATCGTGGTCGAAAGCGATCGGGTCTTTTCCTTCGGTGATGAGTTGCTCGTTGAGCACATCAAACATTTCAAGGAAACTCATTTCAGATGAGATGTTTTTCACTTGATATGTTTCCAATTTTCCCTCAGAATGGCTGTTTTTTTGACGCCAAACTTTAAGGGTTAGATTCATGTGATAATGTTCCATAGTAAGTTATTTAATGACCATCCGGTAAAAGATGGAGTTATTTATAACTGCGTTGTGTCGGTTTTACAATTTCAAAATTCAAAGCTTCCTTATGAAGTGCCCACTCCCCGTCTCCTTTGGCTTCCCAAGCAGCCACATAGCTATAGTTCACATCATCTCTTTTCGCTTCTCCGTCCTCGGTTTGAGATTCTTCTCTGAAGTGACCGCCACAGCTTTCGTTTCGATCGAGAGCATCGATGCACATCAATTCGCCCAATTCGATAAAGTCGGCTACACGTCCTGCTTTGTCAAGCTCAGGGTTGAATGCGTCAATTTCTCCTGGTATGCGAACATCGCTCCAGAATTCTTTTTTCAGCGCTCTTATCTCTTCGATTGCTTGTTTGAGTCCCTTTTCACTTCTCGCCATTCCGCATTTGTCCCACATGATTTTACCCAAACGTTTATGGAAACTTTCGACGGTCTGTTTTCCTTGGATACTCATGAGTTTTTGAATACGCTCAGACACCGCTTTTTCCGCTTCTACGAATGCAGGGTGATCGGTTGGGATGGAAGGCGTTCTGATGTCATCGGCCAAATAATTTCCGATGGTATATGGAATAACAAAATAACCGTCTGCAAGACCCTGCATGAGGGCTGATGCGCCGAGTCTGTTTGCTCCATGATCGCTGAAGTTGGCTTCTCCCAGAGCGTAAAGTCCGGGCACTGTGGTTTGCAGTTCATAATCCACCCAAAGTCCACCCATGGTATAGTGAACAGCAGGATAGATTCTCATGGGTGTTTCGTATGGATTTTCTCCGGTAATTTTTGCATACATCTCGAAGAGGTTACCATATTTTTCTTCGACCACTTTTTTACCGAGTCCGTAAACTACGGAGTCGGAAGGATTAACCATCCCTGATTTTCCAGCTTCGATTCTACCATAACGCATGATGGCATCTTTGTAATCGAGATAAACCGCCATTTTTGTGGTTCCTACGCCGTAGCCTTCGTCACATCTTTCCTTGGCGGCCCTGGAAGCCACGTCTCTTGGAACGAGGTTCCCGAATGCAGGATATCTTCTCTCGAGATAATAATCTCTTTCATCTTCCGGAATATCTTTTGGAGAGCGATTATCATTTTTCATTTTCGGCACCCAAATTCTACCGTCATTTCTCAAACTCTCACTCATAAGGGTGAGTTTACTCTGATGATCACCACTTACAGGGATACAAGTTGGGTGTATTTGCGTAAAGCATGGGTTTCCAAAATAAGCACCTTGCTTGTGAGCTTTCCATGCAGCAGTCACATTGCTACCCATGGCATTCGTACTCAGATAGAACACATTTCCGTATCCGCCTGTACATAACAGTACCGCGTGACCGAAGTGACGTTCGAGTTTACCGCTTACAAGATCGCGGGCGATGATACCTCTTGCTACGCCATCAATTTTAACGATATCGAGCATTTCGTGACGTGCGTACATCTTCACATTTCCGAGGGCAACCTGGCGTTCAAGAGCGCTGTACGCTCCGAGCAAAAGCTGCTGTCCCGTTTGACCGGCAGCGTAGAAAGTACGTTGTACTTGTGTTCCACCAAATGAACGGTTGCTCAACAATCCGCCGTACTCTCTGGCAAAAGGAACACCTTGTGCGACACATTGGTCAATAATGGATGTACTGACTTCCGCCAAACGATGCACATTCGCTTCACGTGCACGATAGTCACCCCCTTTCACAGTATCATAGAACAAACGGAAAACAGAGTCTCCGTCGTTTTGATAATTCTTTGCAGCATTGATACCACCCTGAGCGGCGATACTGTGCGCGCGACGCGGACTATCCTGAAAGCAGAATGCCTTCACACGATAACCGAGTTCACCAAGGGAAGCAGCGGCTGAAGCTCCGGCAAGTCCGGTACCAACCACGATTACTTCCAGTTTTCTTTTGTTGGCAGGATTGACCAATTTGACATGTCCCTTGTAATCGGTCCATTTTTTGTCCATCTCACCTGCAGGTATCTTCGCATCTAAAGCCATACGAATATGATTTAAGTTGATTTCTTTTTGTTATTTAATCCATCCCAAATACATGGCAATCGGCATCAAAGCGAACAACAAACAGATGATGATCGCATATCCCGTACCGGCTGCCATGATGATCGGGGTATATCTTTTATGATGGATGCCCAATGTTTGAAAAGCACTCTGAAACCCATGATACAAATGCCAGAACAACGAGGCAACACCAATGAGATACAAAGCGACTATCCAATTGACACTGAAAATCGTTTGCATTTCATGATATAAGTTATGGGGCTTATCGCCACCATACAAAGCGACTTTTGTTCCTACATAAAAATGCGAAAGGTGCATGATGAGGAACAGTAAAAGCAAGGTACCGAGGATTGCCATGGAACGGCTGTACCAATTGCTATTCTTACCCGGCTGGTTGAACGCATAATTTACTGGCCTGGCTTTTTTGTTTTGAAAGGTCAAAGACAATCCTTGAATGATGTGAAGGATGAAACCGGCGAATAGGCCTATCTCCAAAAAGCGCATGATCCAGTTGTGACTCATAAAATGAGCTGCTTTGTTGAATGTTTCACCGCCATCGTTTAGAAAAATACAAGCGTTGATGCCTGCGTGGACGATGAGAAACAAAACCAAAAAAATACCAGTCATCGCCATCAAAAACTTCTTACCTATCGAAGAAGTAAAAAAATGTTTCCATGTCATAATAGAAATATTGTAGTAAGAGTTCGGCAAAAATAAGGAAAGATGCTGCAAATCAATAACTTCATTCAATCTTACTAGGTGGTTTTTTAAACAAATCTTCAACAAGCCTAATAATCCAGCCTTTTATCCCTTAAGTCCTCTATTCTGGTAATGATAAACTCGGGTTTTTGGGTACGCCAAAGATCCAAATCAACCAGTTGAATATAACGGTCTAAGTGGCTTCTTTTAAAATCATGCTGACTTTGTGCTGGCATATTCACAATGGCGACCCATCCATCTTCATCTGTTAATCTTTCGTACCAGTCTTCGTAGTAACTATCGTCGCTGCTGTGAAAATTCAGTACAATTTCGGCGATGATCACATACTTCGAAATTCCTTTTTCTGCAAGAGGATCTGTGATATTTCTTCGTAAGGTCATGATATCATTTTCTATGGCATCATTCCACTCTCCGATCATTTCAATGATTGCGAATTGCTGTTCATAATCCACAAAAATCAACTTCATAAAGAGTGTCTTAGAGCCGAAATAGTCCCACTGAGGATGGATGTAATAATTGTAAATGGTATTGGTGAATTCAAACTCGCTGTATTCATTTCCATAGAAAGGTGAAAGAGGGTCCTCTTCTGCTGTATACAAGTGCCTCCAATTGTAAAAGGGTTCGATGTCTTGCATGTGTCGGCAAATTAGATAATTCCGGGCATAAAAAAAGTCCCGGTGACGGGACTTCAACGAATGATTTTTTTTAGCAATTTTCAATGACCATGGCAGAAGCTCCACCTCCACCATTACATATTCCTGCGGCTCCGTATTTGGCCTGATTTTGTTTCAAAATATGGATGAGTGTAACGATGATTCTTGCACCACTGCAACCTAGAGGGTGGCCAATTGATACCGCTCCACCATTCACATTTACTTTAGCTGGATCGAGTCCGAGGCGTTTTGTGTTTTCGATGCCTACTACGGAGAATGCCTCGTTCAATTCCCAAAATTCAATATCGCCCATGTTAAGTCCTGCTTTTTCAACTGCTTTTGGCACTGCCAGTGAAGGAGCTGTTGTGAACCATTCAGGAGCTTGCTCAGCATCTGCTGAAGAACGCAGTATCGCGATTGGCTTCAGTCCGAATTTTTCAACAGCTTCTTTGCTTGCCAAAACCAAGGCTGCAGCACCGTCATTCATGGTAGAAGCGTTGGCGGCAGTTACTGATCCATCTTTTAAAAATGCGCTTTTCAACTCAGGGATCTTATCAAATTTCACATTGAAAGGCTCTTCATCTTTTGTAATGAGAACTGGATCTCCTTTTCTTTGAGGTATCGAAACGGGAACAATTTCAGCGTCAAATTTACCAGCGGTTTGGGCTGCCTGACTTCTTTTATAGCTTTCAATGGCAAAAGCATCTTGCTCTTCCCTTGTGATTCCACAGGTAGATGCACAGAGTTCGGCAGCTACACCCATTGCTTTACCATCGTACACGTCAGTCAGTCCGTCTTTGGCCAAGCCATCGATCAGACTTGTATTTCCATATTTATTCCCCCATCTCAAACTATCAACATAAAAAGGCACATTGCTCATGCTTTCCATTCCTCCTGCTACCACAACTTCCGAATCTCCTGCGATTATGCTTTGAGCCGCATATGCGATGGCTTTCATGCCACTGGCGCATACCTTGTTAACGGTAGTACAAACTACAGAATCCGGCAATCCGGCAAATTTAGAAGCCTGACGAGCAGGAGCCTGCCCCAGATTGGCCTGTATCACAGAACCCATAATGACTTCATTGACGTTTTCAGCAGACATACCCGCTCTCTCCACGGCAGCCTTAATTGCAATGCCTCCCAGCTGTGTGGCACTGAACGACTTCAATGATCCGCCGAAACTGCCAAGCGGGGTTCTGACCGCAGATATGATATATACTTCTTTCATGGTTTGTAGATTTAGATCGCAAATGTAGCAAAAAGGAAAAATCAAGTTACGTCGACCACTTTTTTTAAGCTTTGAACAATAAATGACTTGAATCATTATAAAAAACAACAAAAATCTTTGATTTAACCCTAAGCATGCCTAATTTAGTGCTCATTCTGTTGAAAGTGAGAAGGTATTGAATATGAGCTTTGTCCCATATCCTCCGAAAATCATTAACCATAAGAAATACGCCGACAAGTACAAATTTTTACAATCGGCCATTTGAATTGCATTACTCATATTAAATTAAAACCCATCCCCATTGAGCATCAAAACAACTTCTAGTAACCTCATTTTACTGATTTTTTCCATTTTGATTGTGTTTTCGAACTGTACACCAACCCAAAATGCCGTTTATTTTTACAACGCTACAGACTCCGGCGTGGTTTCGCGCAATATCAATCTGGAAGAACCTTTCATACAGAAAAATGACCTTCTCAGCATAAGCATAAGCAGTTTAAATGCTGAAGCGACAGCTATTTTCAATGCGCCAAACACCCAGGCTACGAGCACTTCCACATCTACGGGCTCGACATCTGCCGGAGGGTACTTGGTCAACTCCGAAGGGAATGTACAAATGCCGATTTTGGGGAATGTAAAAGCCGAAGGTCTGACCAAAAGGCAGCTAAAGGCTTCAATCACACAGATGATCAACGAGAAAAAACTCTTGGTAGACCCAATAGTCACCATCAGACATCTGAATTATGAAGTGTCCATCATTGGTGAGGTAGGTAAACCGACCGTTATAAATGTTCCCAGTGAAAAAATATCTCTGTTGAAAGCATTGGGAATTGCCGGCGACATAACGATTTATGGCAAAAAGCACAATGTGTTGTTGATACGGGAGGAAGAAGGCAAAAGGACCATTAACAGAATCAATTTGAACGATGAGAAATTTCTCACTTCCGAATTTTATTATCTGAAACCGAATGATGTGGTTTATGTTGAACCGAATGAAAGGAAAATCAAAAATGCGAACCGGAATCAACAGCTGCTTCCAACCATTTTAAGTGGACTTTCCATCATCGCCATCATAGTCACCAACCTTATCCGAAATTAACGCAACATGAACCGTACCCACTCCAATACTACCACAAAAAAAAGAATACCTGTAAAACAGGAAGAGAATCTGTTCATCCAACTGATTTCGAGATATATTTTTTACTGGCCTTTGTTTTTGGCATTGATTGTGATATTTGTCGCCAGCGCTTTCATCTACATAAGATACACAACCCCGCTTTATGAATCAACGGCGACACTCATCATTAAGGATGATAAAAAAGGAGTAGAAGCTTCAAAATCGATGGATGCTCTGAATGCCATCAGTACAAAAAAAATCATTGAGAATGAGATCGAAGTACTGCAGTCAAGGTCTATCATGGAGAATGTAGTTAAGAATCTGAAATTGTACGCACCAATATTTCATGAAG
>JAURKN010000247.1 GCA_030831725.1 Ferruginibacter sp. | reverse complement strand
GTTCTTTGAAGGATAAAGTGAGGGAACTTAAGAGGGTAAGTAACGGCTTAACCAACTGTCTCTCATGGGTATAATCCAATTTTCCTCAAATTCTCGTTTGGAAAGAATGGTATTGTTGAAATAGTATGAGTCAGCGCTAATTTCGCCTTGTTGGACCGCTTTTTCTATATCTGAAAGTTGAATCGTTTTGATTTGATCCTCTTTCCAAAAACAAAGCAATTGTCGATCAAACAGGGTGATGCTGAGTTCTTGTTCGATTTCTTTCAGCATTCTGACAGAATTGTCTATACTGCAGCCACTCACCTGATGCAGGGTTTCGTTAGCCAAAATCAAGATGAACCTGTTGAAAAATACGGATGCGAAACCTTCTATGGTTTTGCCATGCGCTTTCCAATCGCTAACGTAATGATCCAAACGAAATTGAATCGATCTACATTCTGAATCAGTCAATGGTCTGTCTGATTGATAGATCCAAACTCTGGAATCGGGAGCCAATGTTTCTGGCAAATGGGGTGTGTATATCTCTTGGCCCGTCATTTTTTATTTTTCCATGGATTGAGCAATGATCTCTGCGATATCCAAAACGGCAATCTCCTGGTCTTTTTCTCTGTTTTTCACACCGTCTGTCATCATGGTGTTGCAGAACGGACATGCCGCAGCAATGGTAGTTGCTCCTGTGGTTATCGCTTCATCTGCACGGTCTTGATTGATTCTGATATTACCTTGTTCTTCCTCTTTGAACATCTGCGCTCCACCTGCTCCGCAACATAATCCGTTGCTTCTGCATCTCTTCATTTCCACCAACTCGGCATCCAATGACTCAAGCACTTTTCTGGGAGCTTCGTAGATGTCGTTTGACCTTCCCAGATAGCAACTGTCGTGATAGGTTATTTTTTTACCTTTGAAACTGCCTCCCTCCTTCATTTTGATTTTTCCTTCGTCTATCAACTGTTGCAAGAGGGTGGTATGATGTATCACTTCATAGTTTCCACCGAGTTCGGGATATTCATTTTTAAGGGTGTTGAAACAATGCGGACAGGCCGTTACGATTTTTTTGATGCCATATCCATTCAGAATCTGAATGTTTTGGTATGCCATCATTTGAAACATGAATTCATTTCCGGCTCTTCTGGCAGGATCGCCAGTACACATTTCCTCCTTGCCCAATATGGCAAACGAAACGCCTGTATGCTGAAGTATTTCGGCGAATGCCTTCGTTATCTTTTGGGCACGTTGATCATAACTTCCCGCACAACCGACCCAAAACAAAACTTCAGGGGTTTGTCCGTTCATCATCATTTCTGCCATTGTTGGTATAGTCATCTTCATCGTTTTAATTCTCTGAAAAAGGTTTTTGTCAAATTCAAATTATTCTTTCGTCCAGGCATCTCTATCGTCCGGGCTCAATTTCCATGGGGCAAAATTATTTTCGATATTACTGAACATGCCATTCCATTCCTGAGGTGCATTGCTGTCTTCCATGATCAAACTTCTACGTAGTTCCATGATGATGTCCAATGGACTGATGCTGACCGGACATTCCTGAACACAGGCATTACATGTGGTACAAGCCCTCAATTCTTCTACTGTAATATAGTCGTGCAATAAGGTTTTGCCATCTTCTTTGAAATCACCATTGAGTTTTACATTTTTTCCGACCGTTTCCAAACGGTCTCTTGTGTCCATCATGATTTTTCTGGGACTCAATTTTTTCCCGGTTTGGTTGGCAGGGCATGCGTCTGTACATCTTCCGCATTCTGTACAACTATATGCGTCCATCAAACTTTTCCAGCTCAGATCAGCCACATCTTTCGCTCCGAATTTCATCGGTGCAGATTCGCCAGTGGGTGCCAACTCCGGCTGCATCATATATAAAACCTCGTTTTGAACCGAAGGCATGTTTTTGATTTCACCAACAGGTTTGAGGCGGGCATAATATGCGTTGGGAAAAGCCAACAAAATGTGCAGGTGTTTGCTGTATGGCAAGTAATTTAAAAAAGCGAAAATGCCGATGATATGCAACCACCATGCGCTCCGTTCGAATGCAATGAGTGTTCCTTCACTCCAGCTGCTCATCAATGGACTGAACCATTGTGAAACAACAAAAGAGCCCGTCTCCGGATAATGGGCATTACCCAACGATTGAAGCTGCGCATCTGCTGTATTCATCAATATGAACAAACTCATCAAAATGATTTCTGTGATTAGGATCAGATTGGCATCGGTTTTAGGCCAGCCGCTAAGGTCATTATGTATGAATCTTTTCAGTTTGATGATGTTTCGGCGTGCCAGAAATATGACACACACAATTATAACAAGCAAGGCAAGAATCTCAAATGAGTTTATCAAAAAGCCATAAAGAGAGCCTAAGGGTCCGAAAAAAATACGATGGGTACCCAAGATGCCATCAAGAACGATTTCGAGAACTTCCGCGTTGATGATGATAAAACCAGCATAGATGATCAGATGCATGATGGCAACAGGAACATTGCGGAACATTTTCTTTTGACCAAGTGCCAACAGAATCACATTTTTCCATCTGAGTTTGGGTTGATCATTGAGGTTTTCATCCTTGCCAAGCAAAATATTTCGCTTGATTTGCCCGATATTTCTGGAAAATAGCCAAATTGCATAGCCGGCAAGCAGTAAAAAAGCACCCTGTTGTATGAATTGCATGTGATTTCCGTTATGTTCAGCTAAGGTAAAGTTTTTACTGCTTCATGAGTCGGTTTTGTCCTAAATTTCAATTCATATTATGCTCTTAAATAAACAAATCGCCGATAATAAATTACGAAGAATCGCTCTGGAAATCGCTGAGCGCAATCACGACAAATCTTCATTGTTATTGATGGGCATAAAAACAAACGGAATTGTCATTGCACGTAAAATCGCCACATATTTACAAGACGATTTCAAAGGCGTGATCGATATCGTTGAAGTGGAAATGGACAAAAAGAATCCCGGAGAAATCAAGCTGGATAAAACGCCTGAATTCGATGGAGCTTCAGTGCTTATAATAGATGATGTTGCCAATAGTGGCAAGACCATGCTCTATGCGTTAAAGCCAATTCTGGAGAAACATCCTTTGCAAATCGAGACTGTAGTTT
>JAURKN010000246.1 GCA_030831725.1 Ferruginibacter sp. | reverse complement strand
AGCAGATTGCCCGGAAAGGGAACCGACAAGCAAACCAATTCCGGCTCTACCTGATTGATTCTTTCTTCAAGTATGGAAATTGTAATTTTGTCGACATAAGAAAGAGGTTGTTGAAGTACATCATATATTTCATCAAACTTATTCGCACATCGTCCGATTTTTTCAGCATATCTGCTGAATCCGAAATGAGCGTCGATGTTTTCTTGTATGAAATCGCCAAGGTCTTCAAGATAAAGTGTAGCTAGGTGCTTCGCCTTGTCCTGTATGCCCATAACGCCAAAAGCCCACTGCAAATCTTCGGTCTGCTCAAATCTATTTCCTTGTGGCAAAAATTTGCCTGAAGCGATCTGATAAGCCATCGTAGGAAGCTTTCCTTGCAGAAATGAAATTACGGTTTCAATGGTTTGAAGGTATCTGTTTTTTAGTAAGAGGGTTCTCTTGCTATTTTCGGAAAGATTGTCAGTTTCGTTCTCACATTCATTGAAGATGTCCTCCAAGCCTTGTCGTGAAAAGAGTTTCAATAAAACCTCTATTCCCAGATCGCTTTGGAATGAATCGATTGACTTGGTATGAAGAAAACCTTTAAGGTAGGCGGTGGCAGGGTATGGGGTGTTGAGCTGGGTAAACGGAGGCGTTATGAGATAGACCGGCGTTGACAATTTTTTCTTGTAAAAGTATCGCTAAAATACCATTTAATCAACTTGGCGGCCTTAATTCGAATTTATTTTGATTTCATGATTTAACGTATCATTTGCTTTGTGACCAAGGTGTTATCATGAATAAAAATTATCTTCAAATCCATAAATGATAATGATATGAAAAACGAAATGAATCTGCTTTTAAGCCTTATTGTATGCGTATTCAGTTTTACATTGGTAGCTTGTGGACAGCAAGCAGGTGCTGAAAAAAAAGAAGGGTCAACTACTGAGATGCCATTTATTTTAAAACCTGAATCAGAGTGGAAAAAACTGCTTACCCCGGAACAGTTTCATGTTTTGCGTGAGAAGGGAACAGAAAAGCCATATACAGGAAAATGGCTCATCAATACCAAGAATGGAATCTATACTTGTGCGGCATGTGGAAACGAGCTATTTACCAGTGATATGAAATTTGATTCCCATTGCGGATGGCCTTCATTTGACCGGGAAATATCAGGAGGAAAAATAAAAACAGCAACCGATAATTCTCATGGTATGTCAAGAACAGAAATTATGTGTGCTAAATGTAATGGCCATCTAGGTCATCTGTTTGATGATGGTCCAACAAACACAGGCAAACGCTATTGTGTGAATTCAGTTTCGATAGGATTTACGGAAATCCAATCCAATAAAAATGAAAAGGAATTATCACCCAACAAGTATGATACACTGACACTGGGAGGAGGTTGTTATTGGTGTGTCGAGGCTGTTTATGAAAAATTAGATGGTGTTATTGATGTGGAATCTGGATTCTCAGGCGGAACAGTAAATGACCCCACATACAGAGAGGTTTGTATGGGAACGACCGGGCACGCTGAAGTGGTTCAAATTGTATTTGACCCTGTAAAAACAAATGTTGAAGAGATATTGAAAGTTTTCTTTACTGTTCATGATCCTACCACGCTAAACCGACAGGGAGCTGATGTAGGTACACAATACAGGTCTGTCATATTCTACAGAAATAAATCACAGGAGTCTATAGCAAAAAATATCATCGCTGACCTTAACAAACAAAAGGTTTATGACAATCCAGTTGTCACAGAGGTCGTTCCTTTTAATGCTTTTTACAAAGCTGAGGATTATCACCAAAATTATTATCAAATCAATAGTCAAAAGCCCTATTGCAAAATGGTGATTCAGCCTAAGTTGGAGAAATTCGAAAAAGTTTTCAAATCTCGATTGAAAAAAACAAATAAACAACGATGAGTCATACAGGCTTGATTGATTATTATTGTTTCCAATTATTTTGAAAAATTTAATCCTAATTTCGTTTGCAGATAGACCTTATAAAGATTGAAGCAGCTGAATGAATCCAATTAAATACATTCTGTTTTTTATTTGTCTCTTTACAGGAAGACAAGTTTTTTCTCAGTCGAAGAAAATTCAGGTGAAATGTGATCTGCTATGGAATGATAGTGTTATACAATTAAACCATTACTATCCGATTGGTAACAATTCAGACAGTGTATCTTTCTCAAAAATCAAATTCTACATAAGCAACATACAATTCATTTCAGAAAAGAGCACATACAATCAAAATCAGGTTTATCTGGTTGATGCTGAACAATTGAATCCAATCGAGGTGCATATTCCTGATGATTTCTCAATCAAAAAGATAGGGCTTTTATTGGGCACAGACAGTTTAACCAATGTGTCGGGGGCTTCAGATGGTGATCTAGATCCCTTAAAAGGCATGTATTGGACATGGCAAAGTGGCTATATCAATGTTAAACTGGAAGGTATGTTTGTAAAGCAGGATGGGGAAGAGGAACCCTTTCGTTATCATTTAGGAGGTTATCGTCATCCTTACAAGGCAAACAAGTCTTTGTTTTTCAGTATTGACAATACTTCAGACGAAACAAAACTGTCAGTCAATCTGAGCTCATTTATTCAAATTGCAAGAAACAATCAAGAGAGAAACATCATGTCTCCAGGCAATACTGCGGTTGAATTGATTCATCTGTTCGCAGATGGATTTCAAATTTATTGATGTTCTTTATACTAAAGTTTTCATTGATATTCCAATAATACTTTTTGTTTGAAGAGATCCCTGGAAATCAACATTCCATATTCATGGGCAAGTGTTTCCGTGTCAGCAGGATTGAATGATTTTGTTTGAACGGAGTAAATCAAATTTTTTGATTTCAGCAGAAAAAGATTACTCTCCCAAAAGTATTTGGTGTTGATTTCATAATAACCGGGTTCATAGATTCGATCATATATCGTAGTGTAATATCCCCAGAACCTTCTTTGATAAACAATGTAGGGTGTGTAATACATTCTTCCTGGTACATAATGTCTTTCTCTTTCTTTGTCCAAAAGAACAATGGTCAATATGCCATCATACCCACTTGTTTCCATTTTTTGCAAAACACTATTTTCAGTCACTCCATCGAAAAAACCAGGTCCAAACTCAATCGCAGAAGATTTTCCTTCAATTCCTTTTTCTCTCAAATCGTCGCATATGTGTTGTTCCATTTTTGACTTTAATCGCACATCTTTTGCATCATCCGATTTGCTAATGGCAACAACCAATATTTTATTGACTTTGATTGGTAAAGACTCATCCGATTTCCACGAAGAAGTAATTTTAGACGACGAACAACTTGATAGTATCGAATAGATTATTACGAAGATTAAAATTGTAATAGTGCTGTATGTTTTTGTCATCGTTTATTTTTCAAGATCAAAAAATCATACAACCGCGTGTGCTTGTTCAATTTCAAAACTGATGTGAGCCGTAACTCTATACTCCGTGATGGTGTTGTTCAAAACCACTGCGCTTTGCTCTTTGATCCAGACGGATTTTATCTGATGTATGGTTTTTGCCGCGTGTAATACCGCATTTTGTGTCGCATCTTCCCAACTTTTCGTTGAATTGGACATTACTTCGATTACTTTAACGATACTCATTTTTGTTTTTTTAATTTTTAATAATAATTAGTTAGTCTCAATTGGTCCATTGATGAATTTTTCTGCTCATTTGTGATATCAGCTTATTTCCCGCCTTCATCAAAAGGCCGCCCATCATTTCGCTTAATCCGTTTGATTTTTCGCTTTCTTGTTTGAATGTAGAAGTCAAGATCTGCTTTATCATGTTTTTTGCAGTCAGACTCTCTTTCAGCAGTTCCCAGTCGGCATTCATCTTTTTTTCAAGTTCTATTCTTTCAACCAATAGCCTCGATTTGATCTCTCTCAACTCGTATATGTTTGTGATTTTTTTAGTCTTGTTCATATGTGGAGTGAAGTATGGTTAAAATGGTGTTGATAAATCTTGTTCTAATAAATCGATATTTCAATTTCCAAATTAAAATTCCGGCGAACCAGTAAAAGAATGCTACAATAAGTAGCCCCCAGAATAAATCTCCTAAAAATGGAGTCAAAGCCATGGCGATTGAATAACCGATGAATAAAGAGGAAATAAGAAACAAGCTAAGGGAAACAGTGAATGCAAATAATAATCCTATCATTTTAGATGCCTTTTCAGCGACATCCAATTTGGTATATTCAATATGATTTTTGACGTATTTCTTTGCGTCTGTTGCCAATTCTTCCCAAGTAGATATTTTTGTAATCATGATAAGGTGTTTATATGTATTCATTATTTGAAGAATCAACACCATTCAGACTTTCTTCAACCTCTTCTTTGTATCTGCTCAACTTTTCTTTCGTCACATTCATTTTGTCTTTTAAGCCATTGGCCAATTTGCTTCCAGATGCTTTGATTTTTTTTCTTGTTTCGCTTCCTTTGTCTGGTGCGAATAAAACCCCAAGAATTCCACCTACAGCAAGTCCGATTCCGAGGGATAGTAACAATCCATTGTACTTTTTCATTTTATTTATTTTATTATGTTTACAAAGAGACAGTTATCTATTTCAATAAATCTGTCTGTTTCCAATCTTCAGCAATCTAACTTGCATCAGAGGATTTAATAATGAGAATTGTCATTTATCCTAATGATACATTTACATGTGAATCAGCTTTCCTCTTTTTTGTATGGATTTAAATATTTTCTGAATGTCTTTAAGCGAGCCAAGTGATGTTCCTTTCTGCAGGGTAGTAGCTGTTCCGGCTGCTATCGCCATTGCTAATGTATCTTCAATGGGGAGATTTTTCATTGTTCCAAATAACGCGCCAGCAATCGCACTATCACCTGCGCCAATGGTGCTTTTTATCTTTACGATAGGTGGTTTGATGTAGTACTCTTTTCCTTTGCTGATCCACCAGGCCCCTTTTGCTCCATTTGTTAATAAAATATTTTCAACATTACCTTCGGAGACAATCCTTCTAGCACCCAAAACAGCTACATTGGTTTTTAATTTGCCTATTTCCAATAGTTCAGCCAATTCCTGGATATTTGGTTTAATCAAATAAACCCGATGCTGTATGGCCATTTTCAAGCTTTTGCCTGATGTGTCAATGACCAATTTGATTTTGTTGTGATTACAAATATTGGCAATCATGCTGAAAAAGTCTTTTGGAATTTCAGGTGGCATACTGCCGCTAATAACAACAATATCGTTTTCGTGGCATTTTTTGATTTTCATGTATAACTTTCTATAAAATTCAGATTCCAGTTTATGGCCAGGCATGCAAAATCTATATTGATTATGTTTTTTACTTTCAATAACATTAAAATTCTCTCTTGTTGGTTTTGTAGATTTAATCGGATGTATGTTAATGCCCTCGTTTTCCAACAATGTTGAAAGTATATCACCATTTTGCCCACCTACGGGATACAAGGTTTCTGGATTCAAGTCAAGTCTTTTCAAAACCCTGGAAACATTAATGCCGCCACCTCCTGGATCATATGAGGGATTTTCGCAACGGAGCTTTATCTCAGGAATCAATTCTTCAATGGTTGCATTTTTATCCAAAGCAGGATTCAATGTTATGGT
>JAURKN010000245.1 GCA_030831725.1 Ferruginibacter sp. | reverse complement strand
CAAAACATTTATTATCATCTATAGCTACTTTTCCTCTCAATAATACTGTTTTAACTTTCCCTGTAACATTCCATCCTTCATAACCGCTATAATCAACATTCATATGATGTGTACTTGCAGACAATTGATGCTTTTCATTGGGATCAATAATGACAATATCAGCATCACTGCCAACCGCTATAGTTCCTTTATTAGGGAACATACCAAATATTTTTGCAGCATTGGTACTCGAAACTTCCACGAATTTGTTTAAAGTGATTTTATTTTTCATCACACCTTCACTGAATAACAATTCCATCCTGTTTTCAATTGCAGGATGACCATTTGGAATTTTTGAAAAATCATCTTTACCCATCAGTTTTTGTTCCCACATAAAAGGACAATGATCTGTGGCAACTACCTGAACCAAGCCTTGATTTATTCCAGCCCACAATGTTTCCTGATCTTTCTTTTCGCGAAGTGGTGGACTCATCACCCATTTTGCTCCTTCAAAATTTTTCTCATACAGGCTTGCATCCAAAATCAAATATTGAATACAGGTTTCTACAAAAACTTTCTGATTTCTAGGAGTTGCATTTCTCACTGCATTTAAAGCTCCCTCACAAGTCAAATGAACAATATAACCCGGACAGCCTGTATAACTTGACATATCCACAAATCTTGAACTCGCTTCAGCCTCTGTAATTTCGGGCTGTGATAAATAATGATATAATGGAGAGAGATTCCCTTCGTTCTTATGTTTTTGCACTAAAAAATCAATCATATCACCATTGGTTGCGTGAACATTGATGAGACCTCCGTGGCTTTTTACTTCTTCCATCAATCCAATCATTTGTCTGTCGTCAATCATCAATGCACCTTTATAAGCCATGAAGGTTTTGAATGAAGTAATACCTTCTTTCTCAATCATGGTTTTAATTTCAGCTTTAGTATGCTCATTAAAATCAGTAACCGCCATGTGAAAACTGTAATCACCTAATGTATTTCCATTTGCACGTCCTCGCCATTCGTCTAAAGCAGACTGCAAGGAATCACCTTGCTTTTGAAGCACAAAATCAATTACGGTTGTAGTTCCACCAAATAAAGCGGCTCTGGTTCCTGTTTCATACGTATCGCTCGAATAAGTGCCCATGAATGGCATTTCCAAATGAACATGCGGATCAATACCACCTGGCATAACCAATCTATCAGTAGCATCAATTACTGTATCAGCAATATTTTTCAAATCCTTTCCTATCGCAACAACCTTTTCATTTTCAATAAAAATATCAGCAACAAAATCATCAGTTGCTGTGACTACTCTTCCATTTTTAATTAAAATAGACATTGTTTTATTTTTTATTTTTCATCATGACATAATAAAGGATACCACTCACTCCAAATCCTACAAACCATGCATAATTGTACAAATGACTGATCCATTCAGGGAAAACACTTGCATCAATGATTTTTATTTGTAAAAAAAATCCTGGAACATTAGGAATAATTCCCAATAACAAGGCTATAATCGCGCTTGAATTAAATCCGTTATTGTACGCATATGCTCCATCATGTTTATACAAATCTTCCGCAATTAAATTTTTATTGCGAATGAAAAAGTAATCCACAATCATTATACCACCCACCGGACCTAATAAACTGGAATAAGCGATTAACCAAGTAAAAATGTATCCGTTGGGATCTGCGATTAGTTTCCATGGCATTATCAGAATCCCTATAACACCTGTTATATATCCTCCAATTTTGAAGTTGATTTTTTGAGGAGCCAGATTAGCAAAATCATTAGCGGGACTCACGATATTCGCAGCAATATTTGTTGCCAAAGTAGAAATCAAAATTCCTATCATGGCAAAACTTACCATGATTTTACTATCGAATTTGCCTGCCAATTTGACTATATCCCACTCTGTATGTCCGTAAATAATTGCAGTAGACGAAGTAACTATAACACCCACAAAAGCAAAGAAAGTCATTGCCGGAGGCAAACCGATCATTTGACCATTAACTTGAGCTTTTTGAGATACCGCATAACGGGTAAAATCAGGGATGTTTAAAGATAAGGTTGCCCAAAAACCAACCATACCTGTTAGTGCCGGAAAAAAGTAAGCAAAGAAATCAGAATTTGTCTCGAATTTAGATGGTTGCTCTAAGATTGGACCTAAGCCATTCGCAGCCCAAATAGCCCATATCAATAAGGCAAAAGCAGCAATAGGAAGAAAAAAGGCTTTAAATACAAGTAACTTTTTAATACTATCAACGCCTCTGTGAACGATATACATGTTCAAAAACCAAAATAGTAAAAAACAGATCATGGGTAATGCCTGTGGAAACAAACTGATGTTATCTATTTCAGCTAAGGAAGGATTCCATGCTCTTAATAAATTATACAATGAAGCTCCTCCAATCCATGTTTGAATGCCAAACCATCCGCAAGCCACAATCGCACGAAGCATGGCAGGGATATTGGCACCCTTGGTTCCAAAACTTGCTCTAACAAAAACAGGAAAAGGGATACCATATTTCGCTCCAGCATGTCCATTCAAAATCATCGGAATCAAAACAATGGTATTACCAATAAATATAGTGAGAATAGATTGCCACCAGTTCATGCCTCCTTCAATCAATGAGCTTGCAAGCATGTAGGTGGGTATGCATAAACTCATGCTTATCCAAAGTGCCGCATAATTCCAAGTGTTCCATTTGCGCTGATCCTGCGCTATCGGAGCAAGGTCTTCATTGATCAATGAACGATTGGACATGTTTAATTTATTTATTGATTTTAAACTGCATATTCATCTGCAATTTTGATGGCTTCACTGATAATAGCCAATCCTTCGTCAATTTCAGCTTTAGTGACACACAATGGCGGAGCAACAAAAATATAGCTCCAACGCACAAACGTATACATACCCAACTCTCTGATTTTAGCGGCGACCTTATTCATCACGGTCATTTCTTCTGGCTTTGCATTGAATGGAGCCATAGGTTCTTTTGTTGTTCTGTTTTTCACCAATTCAATACAGCCCAACAAACCGGTTGTTCTAAAATTCCCAATAGATGGATGCTTCTGAATGAGTTCATTCATTCTTTCTCTAACATACTCGCCCATAGCTGATGCATTCTCTATCAATTTTTCATCTTCATAGATTTTCAAAGTCTCCAGTGCAGCGGCACAACTAACTGGATGGGCGGAATAAGTCAATCCCAAGGCCAAAACTGTATCATCATATTTAGCTGCGATTTTATCCGACACCATCAAACAGCCGAAAGGAAGATAGCCACATGTAAGGCCTTTAGCCATAGCGATCATATCTGGCACAATACCATGATTCTCGAAGCCGAACCATTTCCCTGTTCTTCCAAAACCACTCATCACTTCATCTATTATCAAAAGAATTCCGTGTTTATCACATATTTCCCTAACGGCTTTTAAATACCCAACAGGATATTGCAAACACCCAGAAGAGCCCGATTCGCCTTCCAACAATATTGCGGCCACTGTTGCAGGTCCTTCATAAGCTAACATTCTTTCGAGTTGAGCGACTGATTCTTTTAACAAATTTTCTTCACCATATTCCCAACGATAAAAATAGGGCAGATCAAAATGCACAAAATTAGGGGCCTGCTGAGCATCTACAGGTATCCTACGCGGATCACCACTGGCTGAAATTGCACCAATCGATGCACCATGATAAGATTGATAACGACTTAATATTTTATGCCTTCCGGTATATAGTCTGGCTAACTTTATTCCATTTTCAATAGAGGTGGCGCCACAAAGTGTAAAGAAAGCTTTATTTAGGTCGCCCGGACAAATCTCTGCCAATTTCTTACCCAACTCTCCCCTTACCTTCGTCACACAACTAGGAGTAACATAACTCACTTCCTGCATCTGATTCATAACAGCATTGGTTATACGTTGATTTCCATGACCAATGTTTACATTCATTAAACCGGAAGAAAAATCAATAATTCTATTACCATCATAGTCATATAGATACACACCTTTTGCGCTCTTTATCGCAATTGGATTTTGACCTTTTTGTTTGCTCCATGAGAATAAAGTATAGTCTAGATTTTGCTGTACAATTTCTTTTGATTCCGACATGATAATTGTTTGTAGTTTATGGTTTTGTCGCCAGGTAACTGTTTTGTGTTTATTGTTTGTTGATTATTTTTTTTCTTACCTTATGAACAACCTCATTTTTCATGTTGTTCACTATTTTTTAAGGCTCAGAAGAAAAATGAAAACGCTGAGATACGAAGTGATTGTTGATTGTTTTTACTATTTAATTTTTTGATTTTACACCTAACTCATCCAGTTCACACCTGCTTCAGGATTCCATTTTGTAGTGCTTTTTTTCAATTTCGTCCAAAATTCAATAGAACTTTTACCGGTAATATCTCCCACTCCGAATTTACTTTCGTTCCATCCGCCAAATGAGAATGGTTCTCTTGGTACAGGAACACCCACGTTTACGCCAATCATGCCGGCACTTGCGCGATCGATGATATATCTCGCCATACCGCCGTTTTGTGTGAATACACTTGCTGCATTACCATATGGATTTTTATTTTCAATTGCCAAAGCTTCATCAACTGTATTGGTTCGCATGATACTGATAACCGGTCCAAATATTTCTTCCTTTGCCACTGACATTTCCGGTGTAACATAATCAATCACAGTTGGACCAACATATGTACCATTTTCCATCCCTGCCACTTTTGCATTTCTGCCATCCACTAAAATTTTGGCACCTTGATTTTCAGCTTCTGTAATATATCTTTCGATGCGTTCTTTAGACTCTTTATTTATCACCGCTCCTAAATTTTCTCCAGGCACAATCTTTCTTGCTTCATCGCAAATTTTTTCAATGATATGATCTACATTACCCACTCCCACCATAGCACTCGCTGCCATACAACGCTGACCAGCACAGCCACTCATAGATGCAGCCACATTTTGGGCTGTCATTGAAGGAATCGCATCTGGCAATACCATCAAGTGATTTTTTGCGCCACCTAAAGCCAGGCATCTTTTATAATTCGAAGTAGCTCTTTGGTAAACTATCTTAGCCACTTTAGTTGATCCTACAAATGATACCGCTTCAATGCCCGGATGATCACAAATCGCTTCCACAATTTCCACATCGCCGTTTACAATATTAAAAACACCATCTGGCAATCCGGCTTCTTTCAATAACATTGCAATTTTTGCACAACTGAGAGGAACTTTTTCTGAAGGCTTCAAAATCATACAATTGCCCAAAGCAATAGCATTAGGAATTGTCCAGTTGGGAACCATGCTCGGAAAATTAAAGGGAACGATTGAAGCGACAACACCTAAGGCCACATGTTCCGTTCTACATTCAACCCCTTTACTCACTTCCAAGACCTCTCCGGTAATTAATTGTGGCAAAGACGTGGCAAACTCAGTCAGTTCGATACATTTTTCAATTTCGGCAACCGATTCACCATAGGTTTTTCCGTTTTCCTCGCTACACAACTCAGCGAGCTCTTTCATATTTTTTTCAAGTAAGGTTTTATACCTAAAAAAGACTTGAACTCTCTCTTTGATTGGCGTTTTACTCCAAACTGAGAATGCGGATTTGGCTGCAGCTACAGCATCATCCAAATCTTTCGCTGATGATAATTGTAATTTGGAAAGCAATGCCCCATTTAAAGGAGAAATCACATCCATTGATTTTTGAGAGGAAGCATCAACAAATTTTCCGTTGATATAGTTTTGAGTAGAAGGATATTTCATCTCTATTGTTTGTTTTTTTGTTTGGTGTTTGTTGTTTATTGATTTGTAATTAAATCTTCACTTTTTACAGCCGATTTCACTTTTTCTAAAATATTTGTATTTTTACCTATAAATATAGCTATATTTTTATTTTCACGATCTTTTTTACGCAAATTTTGAAATGAACCAGGAAGCATCTCCAACCTTAGACAGTCTAGATTTTGAAATCCTTTCTTGTTTACAAGAAGATGGGCGGATGTCTTTTACAGTGATTGCTGAGAAGTTGAAGGTATCTATCGGCACTGTCAGAACAAGATTCAATAAAATGATAGATGATGGTACAATCAACATCATTGGACGAGTAAACCCGGATAAAGTAGGATTTAGATGTTATGCGCATATTGCAGTATTTGTCCGGCCGGCTACATTTAAAGAAATTGTAGCTACAAAAATCAGTAAACTACCGGAAGTAAGTTTTTTAGCGATGACATCCGGCGATTATGATTTGGAAGTTGATGTAATGTGCCGGGATAATAACCACTTGGTCGATTTTGTAAATGAGATAAGTAAAATCGAAGGTGTAAATCAAACCAAAACCACCATTTACTTTAAGGTATATAAATATGCTCAACCCGATTTGATGCTATTGAGGGGTAAGGGGTAAAAAAGGGGGTAAATGAAAAACGCTGGTTTATAACCAGCGTTAGAAAGTGTGACCGCGTTAGGATTCAAACCTAAAACCTTCTGATCCGTAGTCAGATGCTCTATTCAGTTGAGCTACGCAGCCAAATAATTCAGGGTGCAAATATAAACGTTTTTGACTTCAAAAAAGAAATCTTTTGAATTTTTATGATACACTAACTGAATGGATATCAATCCTGTAGCTCTTCCCTAGCTCAAATTGACAAGTTTTTTTCTCATATACCCGCCAAAAAACTTTTTCGGATAAACCCTACTACATCCCCCCAGCTTCGATTGGCCTCATAACAACTCAACTGCCTATCCGCTCCGGTACCAGACTCCAGAATCTGTTGCACCTGCCCTACAACATGCTTGCTCCCCAAATGTGGCAATACATCATCAACAAAATCAAGCAGCTCATAAATCAATACCTTGGTATTCACTTCCTCCGCCTTCCCGAAATCAATCAGACTCCCCTCCACCCCATACCTGCTGGCCCTGAATTTATTCTCATTCAATAAAGCTCTACCATATGTAATGAATTTCAGATTCTGCACCCTGAGCTTATATAATTTCGCACAAATCGCCTGAAAAATTCCTGTAATCGCCATCGTCTCCTGAACGGTCAATGGAATGTCGCATATCCTGAACTCCAATGTGTTGAAAACCGGATGAACCCTTAAATCCCACCATATCTTTTTCGGATTGTCTATACAGTTGGTTTTGATGAGCATCTTCACATAATTATCATAATCCTCGATGCTCTTGAACTCGTCGGGTATTCCGGTTCTCGGAAATTTTTCAAACACTTTGGTGCGGTACGATTTATACCCGGTTTTTCTTCCCTCCCAGAATGGTGAATTCGTGCTCAATGCAAACACATGGGGCAGAAAATACCTGGCTGAATTGGCAATATGGATGGCCATCTCCCTTGATTCCATTCCAATATGAACATGCAGACCAAAAATCAGATTGCTTCGAGCCGCATCCTGGAATTCATTGACAATCTCGCTATATCTGGCATGCTCGGTAATCAGCTGTTTTTCCCAATGACTGAATGGATGTGTCCCACTGGCTCCAAGCCAAAATCCCTGATCTCCCGCTATGTCGTTCATTGTTTTTCTGAGATTGCTCACATCAAGAAATGCATCCTCAACACCCTGGCAGATGTCTGTACCTACTTCCACCACAGCCTGATGCATTTCCGCTTTGACTTTCTCTCCGAATATTTTTTGCCCTTCTTTGACAATACGCTGTTCATGCCCCTTCAACTCTCCCGTTGCGGGATCCATGACCATGTATTCCTCTTCCACTCCTACGGTGAACTGACGATATGAGATACCATTCATCTTTTCCGGATTTATGTTAAATATAATTCCGGTTGTTGATAAAAAAAAATCAACAAGCATTTGGGCCCTTTTTCCTCGTATTCCAGCAAAAGAAAATGACCCCCGAATGGGAGTCATTTCATGTTTGATACCATATCAATCAAAAAAACGAGCTAAAAAAATGGATTATTGATATACCCTTACATAATCGATTTCCATCCGTTGTGGAAATATGGTGTCATCAATGCCGTACTTGCCTCCCCAATGACCACCAACCGCTACATTCAACAACATATGAAACTCTTTGTCAAATGGCCATGCTTCCGTATTGGTATGATCATTCGAGAAGCTTTGATATTTTTGATCATCCACAAAAAAATCAATTTTCTCACTATTCCATTCTATCGCAAAAACATGAAACTCTTTGGAAAGGGTGTTGTGATGAATAGCTTTGGTTTTTTGAGTGCCATTCATACCATTGTAGTATCCTGTATGTACTGTAGCAAATAATGAATCAGGCCAGTATCCTACATTTTCCATGATATCAATCTCTCCACTATGAGGCCATGTGCCATATTCGTTTTTGGTGGGCATCATCCAGATTGCAGGCCATATGCCTCTTCCTGAAGGAATACGGGCTTTGATTTCCATACGACCATATTTCCAGTCTCCTTTGTTTTTGGATGTCAACCTTGCTGAAGTGTATTTGGCATTTTGAAATTCTTCCTTATGTGCTTCAATGATCAACATTCCATTTTCAATTCGGGTATTTTTCAAACGTCCATCAGTATAGAACTGCTGTTCGTTATTCCCCCAGCCACATAGGGCGGGACAACCATTCCCTTTGTCATAATTCCATTTTGTTGTATCCGGCAAAGATTCCGCACAATTGAATTCGTCACTCCAAATCAGTTTCCTTTTCGAAACAACCTGTGATTCAGTCTGATTTTTAAAACAAACCAAACACAGCATTATGAGCATGATGTATTTATTCATTTCATCGGTTTTGTGACCTATTTTTCGCCGAATTCATTGATCTACGGCATAGAATATGGTCAGTTTGTCGAGTGGTGTGAGACTCGTATTATTGTTCAATCATTTTGTAAACCCTCACATAATCCACCAACATGGATTTTGGAAAGATAGTGTCATCAATACCCTGCGCACCGCCCCAATTGCCTCCTACTGCGATATTCATGATCATATGAAATTTCTTATTGAATGGCCAAGTGGTAAACCCTTTGTTGTCGTTGGTATATTCAAAATACTTTTCTCCATCGATATATCCTCTAACCGCATAAGGTGTCCAATCAACGCGATACACATGAAAATCATCTGTTGCGGTTGGTATAAGTTGAGAAGCTGATTTTTGATTGCCTCTCGCTCCGTTGAAAGCAGATGTATGAATACTGCAGTGTACTTTGTTTTGCTCATATCCTACATGCTCCATGATATCGATTTCGCCGGAGGATGGCCAAGGTCCGAACTGATTTTCGGTAGACAACATCCAAATTGCTGGCCATGTTCCTCTTCCTTTTGGAAGTTTCGCACGCACTTCAAATCTTCCATATAAGAAATCACCTTTACCACGGCTAACCAAACGTGTAGATGTGTATGACCTGCCTGAAACAGTCTCTTTTTTTGCTACGATTTCAAGATTCCCGTTAGATACTGAAGCGTTGTAGCCATTGGTATAATATTGGAGTTCGTTGTTACCCCAGCCGTTGCCACCAACATCAAATGACCATTTGGTCAGATCAGGTGCTCCGTTGTTGTCAAACTCATCCTGCCACATGGGAGAATTCTCAAATTCCCAGTTCAGGTCTGCGACAGGTGGAGTCGGCGTTACCACCGGTATTTCTTTTTTATCTGTACAGCCAACAGATATGATGATGGCTAGCGAGAGTACAATCGCGGTTTGTTTTATGATTTTCATTTTTTAATTTTTTATTGTGGTATGAATCTGAATTGGAATACTACACCGGAGCCGCTTCCTGCTCTGAGGATAAGTCTGTTTGGTGTGATATCAATGATACGATATACATTCTCTGCTGGTACATCCGTTGTACCGATAAATACAGCCGGTGGTGTTTGTGGAAGCTGTAAAGTTGCAAGACCTGCGACACCGCCGGTAACTGGACCGAAAGTGTATGTTTGGTTGCTGTAAGAACGATCTGAACCACAGTTGTAGTTCGGAGAGATATTTCCTCCGTTGAATGTGGATCCGTTGGCATTGTAACTGATCAAGTCGCTGGTGGTGAAAGTATAAATATCATCTACCTGACAGTTAGGCTCCAATGGCCCACCTCCATAGTATTCTGATGGGTTACCTTCCGTGCCCACAACAATGGAATTTGCACCTGGAGCAGGATCGAGTTTCCAACTTTTGCTGCTTCCACCGGTAAGGATGTTTTTAATATCCGCCAAAGTCAATGGCTCATTCTTTCTCAGTTTCACCTCTAGAATCACTCCTCCTGACCCTTCGATCAAACCCCTTAATGTAAGTGTATTTGCAGTATAACTCATCACGGTGTATTTATCACCTTCCACCACATCAGTTGTTCCAATAAAGGGTCTGCCGGTTCCTGAAATGATCGGATTCAAAAGGATCACAGGTCGATTTCCCGCAGTAGCGACGACACGATATTTGGACGCGTTTGCTTTTGGTGCCTGACAAGAGTATCCTGATTGCACATCGAAAGTTTGACCGTTCGCATCATATGTAAATGATCCATCAGCATTGAATTTGTATACATCATCAATCTGACAGCCTGCAGGTGCTCCTGAGTAATAAACTGTGGTTTCATCAGGCGACAAAACCTTGATCGCATCACCATCATTGCTCCAAGTCCACTCTCCGTTTGCACAACCAGTGAGCTTGTTGAAGAAATCGTTGGAACATGCGTCTGATACTGCAACCACCTTCGTGATGGAATGATTGCCGTTTGTGCCCACAGTAGTGAGGTTCACATTGAAAGAACCACCAACCTTGAAGATGTGCACCGGACTCTTTTCAGATGACAATGGTGAATTGTCTCCAAAATTCCATTGGTACAAAAATTCTTCTTGGCTTGTGTTGGTGAAAGTAACCTTATATGGATAAGGTAAAGTATCTGATCCTGCAGCTTGTTCGAAAGTAAAATCGGCTACAGAAGGACCTCCTGTAAGTTCCAAATCCGTTTTCTTACACTGTGTAAGTCCTGCAACCAGCGCGGCAAGACCAAACCCTTTTTGAAAAATGTTATTCTCATTGTAATTATTTTATGCTTGATTAATATCCTTCGTTTTGTGTCAAATTCGGATTTTTGTCTCTTTCTCCTTGCGGAATCGGCATATAGCGATGCTTCGGCTGTATGTTCGTTTTTCCTGCAGCTCTCATCACATTGATGAAATAATTCGGATCAGGATGACGGAGCAGATCATACCAACGATGCATTTCAAATGCGAATTCGTGTCTTCTCTCGTTATAGATGGCATCCAAAAATTGAGCTTCTGTAATACTTCCGGTAAGTGGTGCAAGTCCTGCACGGTTTCTAACCTGGTCTACAT
>JAURKN010000244.1 GCA_030831725.1 Ferruginibacter sp. | reverse complement strand
TCACTGCAGCAGGCAAAAAAACGGTGAATCTTACCTTATCTACCGATTCAGTAAGCATCTCCAGAAACATCATCATGCTTCAGAACGATGACGCCATGCAAGCTGTGGTCGTGCGATCTAAAAAACCATTGATCAAAGAGGAAGATGATAAAACTATCGTAGACGCGACCAGCATAGCTTCGAGCAGCACCAACGCATTTGAAGTACTGGAGAAAACACCAGGCGCTATCATAGATCAGGATGGAAACGTCTACCTCAATAGCACCACGCCAGCCTCTATCCAAATCAACGGAAGAGAAATAAAAATGAGCAGTGCGGATCTTAGCGCACTCTTGAAAAGTCTGCCGGCAAACAGCATCCAGAAAATAGAAGTGCTTCGTAATCCTTCAGCCAAATATGATGCTTCCAGCAGCGGAGGAATTCTAAACATCGTTCTTAAAAAAGGAGTGAAACTCGGAAACAACGGAAGTGTGAACGTGGCTTATTTTCAGGGCGTTTATGCCACAGGTACAGCTGGCGTTACATTCAATCATCAGGGCGACAAGTGGAATTATTATTCAAACTATCAGTTCACAAAGAAAAACAGCTTCGAACAACTCAATTCCATCAGAGGTTTTGCCACAGACAGTCTGCTCATCAACCAGCAATCCTATACCACATATCCTTCCCTTTCTCATTATTTTAACGGAGGAACAGACCGTACTTTCTCGAATGGCATCACGATCGGCTTCGACACACGTCTCACTTCAAACGACAACAGCAGCAACGCTAGCAACAACCTCACATTCGGTAAAATAGGAACGGAGGGTTTTGTCGGAAACAATCTATCGAGTATCGGAAATAAAAATCAATCTTATTACTGGTCCAATACCGCAACCCTTAAATATAAATTCGACACATCCGGAAGCGAATGGAATAACGTGGTTGAATACACGATGAATCATTTCCGAAACCAACAGGAGTATGTCAACGAGGTTCCTTTTCCGGTAGGTGTGATTCTGAAAGGCGACGGTAACAACAAAACAGATAAAAATCATCTCTCAGTCAATTCCGATCTTACCTTGAAATTAAAGGGAGGAATAACCCTGGAAACCGGATTCAAGCTTTATTTTGGAAGAAGTGAAAATGAATCGCTTTATTACAAGGATACCGGAACCCGATTTGTAGACGCATTTCAGACAAACACATATGCTTTCAACGATAATCTACATGCAGCATATCTTCAGGCTTCCAAAACCATTCTCGGCTTCATCATCAAACCAGGGCTCCGCTTTGAACACACCGATATCCGTGGAGTACAGAGAGTTCCAAGAGACACTTCCTTTTCCATCCGTAGGAACGATGTTTTTCCTTACCTGTTCATCAAACACAAATTGTTCAAAATGTTCGGGCAGATGCTTGTAGCCAGTGGAACCATAAGAAGAACCATAAGGCGACCATACTATGAAGCATTGAATCCCTTTCCAAAATTCATAGACCAATTTTTGTATGAACAAGGAAATCCATCTCTGAGACCACAGTTCACCAACAATTACGAACTGAGCGTGACCTTCAATGACATACCTGTAGCATCGATAGGTGTCAACCAGACAAAAGATATTTTCAGCAGTGTGATTTATCAGGATGATCAAACTAAAATCGCATATAGAACATTCGATAACCTTGGGAAGAACAAGGAAACATACGCCCGATTGATCGCAGGGATTCCTCCAGGAGGTAAATATTTCTTTTATGTAGGAGGATTATATAATTTCAACGCATATAGAGGTTTTTTTCAGGGACAGCCATTCAATTACGACAGAGGAAGTTTTACTTTTTTCACTTTTCACGAATACAAATATTCGAAGACACTCACGCTGAGCATGCAAGGATTTTTAAGATCGAAAGGGTTGCAGCAGTTTTATGAGTTGGAGACTTTCGGAGGTATGTTTCTTTCGGCAAATAAAAGCATTTTGAAAAGAAAAGCGAATCTTATCTTGTCCGTCAGTGATGTGTTGCGTACAAACAGAGTCACATTCAATTTCAACAGGAATCAACAACAGATTGAGGGAAACAGAATCAACGACACCAGAAGAGTCGGTTTAACTTTCCGATACAATTTTGGCATCAAGCCCAAGGAGGAAAAAAAGAACGGATTCGAGGGGGCTACCGAAAATGCTAATCCCTGATTTCAGGGAACATGGCTTCAGCCACAGCCACACTTTCAGGTTTGCCTACATCTACAAAACGTCCACCGGTGTGGTTGAATCCCAGTATTCTTCCACTATGAGCCAAATCTAGAAAAGTATCGGTGAGTGAGAATTTTCCCTGTTGCGGCATCATGTCTAACACTTCAGATTCAAAAATAGCGACACAGCTGTAAGACATAGGCTTGAGGTTTTCTTTTTCTACCTTAATTTTTTTCTCGCCCGTGCTTCGGTTCTCCCATCCACATAGGATATTGTTTTCGTCAAAAAGCAGATTACGGGTGGAAGGCCTTTCTGTTACAGCCAATGTGATCCATGCATTTTGCTTTTTGTGAAAGTCCAGCATTTCATCCAATGGTATGTCGGTCAAAATGTCTGCATTGATGGTCATAAAACGTTGACCTGCAGGGATGTGATTTCTTGCTTTGATAAGTCCGCCACCCGTTTCCAACAATTCGTCTCTTTCATCACTGATTTTAAATTCCATACCCCATCCTGAGTTTGCTTTCAAAGCATCAATGACTTGGTCGGCAAAATGATGGACATTTACGATGATTTGCTTAATACCATACTGTTTTAGATATTCGATATTGTGTTGAAGCAATGGCTTATCATGAACCCTGGCAAGAGCCTTAGGATGCTCGTCTGTCCATGGTTTGAATCGGGTCCCCAATCCAGCGGCAAAAATCATGGCAACCATATCGGAATTTATTTTACCCATTGTTCACGATTCAGATGATTGATTTCTGTTTTAACGGAAAATTTATTTTTCAGATGTCGATTTACGGCTTCTGCTGCATAAACACTTCTGTGTTGACCGCCTGTGCAACCGAAATTGATTTCTAGACTTTCAAAATCTCTTGACAAATAATTTTCTACAGCGATATCGACTATCTGATAGATGCTGTTGAGGAATTCGGGCATTTTGGTTTGTTCTTCCAGAAATGTTTTCACTGGTTTGTCGAGTCCGGATTGTTTTTTATATGCTTCAATTCTACCGGGATTGAGTATGCCTCTGCAATCGAAAACAAAACCACCTCCGTTTTTTGTCGGATCTTCAGGATAACCATTACGGATATACGAAAAACTGTTGATTCGGACTTTCAGCGGCGTTTTCTCATTGGCCTTTGTATTTTCGAATCTTTCGATGATGTCATTTTCGGTGATGCGATGCAGCAATTGATGTAGCACAGTCAAATTCGGATCGATTGGATGTATGGCTATGAAATGTTTCAGATTTTTCAAGGCCAGTGGAATGCTCGTTAAAAAATGAGCTTTCCGCTCGAACAAACCTCTGAACCCATATGCACCAAGCACCTGCAATAAACGAATCAGCACATATCCTTTGTAAACATCATAAAACTCATCGTTGCTGAATTCGGCATTGATATACTTCCTGATTTCAACCAAATAATGATTGAGCAGTTTTTCTTTCCATTCATCACTCAAGTTGGCTTTGGCTTGCCAAAGCAAAGATGCGACATCGTATTGCAGCGCACCTTTCATTCCACCTTGAAAGTCGATGAAGTAAACATCCTTATCAACGATCATGATATTTCGGCTCTGAAAATCGCGAAACATGAAATATTGAAAAGCAGGAGCCATCAATGAATGGCTTAGGGATTCCATTTCCTGATAGAGTTTCTCTTTGTCGTAAGGTAGCTTTAATGTATCCAAGAAATAGTACTTGAAATACAACATGTCGCTCATGATCGCTTGCTGCCCGAAATGCTGACTGGTGATGCATTTGCTGTAATCCAACCCTTGATCACCCATGGTTTGTAGCATGGCAAGACCGCTCAGACTTTTTTGAAACGATTCAAAAACGGAATCGGTATATCCTTCACTTTCCAGTTTATGTAATAACGTCTGGTCTCCGAGATCGGACTGTATGTAAATGTCTTTATGATCATTTATGGCAAGCACATCCGGAACGGGGATGCCTTTCGATTTGAAATGATCGCTGAAGTAGTGAAACGTTTGATTTTCGGCGATATTCGAATTGCAGGTGGCTATGAAACGATTTCCATTCTCACAGTGAATTCTAAAATAGGTTCTGTCGCTACCGCTTTGAGGCAGCTTTTCAATCGTTGAAATGTTTTCTTTGCTGAAAGAATGGAAGAGATCACCAATCTGTTGATGGATATTTGTCATACTCGAATCTGAAATGTAAAAGTAAAGCAAATTGACACGCTAACATTACCTTTGGGTGCATCAAATCGGACTGTTCCATGTGTTTTCATTTTTCCATCACAAAAGAAAAAGCGGTAATCGAAAATCATCTGAAAAGCGATTGGCCTGAAGATGGTTGGAGGCCTTTTTATCATGTTGATGGATTTGCTTTTCCTGAAATACCCGTATTTAGCCAACAAACAGAAGGAAAAATTCAATATCACCGATGGGGGCTTGTTCCACATTGGGTTAGAAATATGGAAGAAACTAAAACGTTGAGAACACAAACACTGAATGCCAGATCGGAAACCATTTTTGATAAACCTTCATTTCGATCATCCATCCTGGAACAGAGATGCCTGATTCCCGCAACTGGATTTTTTGAATGGATGGATTTCGGTGGTAAAAAATATCCTCATTTCGTTTTTTTGAAAAACCAGCCTTTGTTTTGTTTCGGAGGAATCTCATCTTCCTGGGTGGATAAAACAACAGGAGAGTGTATCAACAGTTTTTCGATCATCACTACCGAAGCCAATCCTTTGATGAAAAGGATACACAACATAAAAATGAGAATGCCCTTGATCATACCGGAATCCCATTATACATCCTGGCTCGACCCTGAAATGAAAAAGGTTGACATTCAACAATTTTTTTCTCCATACCCAGAGGATGAGATGGATGCATATACCATTGGAAAATTAATATCAAAAAAAACCTCGGAAACTGATGTTCCCGAGGTTTTAGAAAAAGTAACCTATCCCGAATTGTGGGCGAGCTGATTTGAATTACAAATCAGCGGTCTTTAATTTTTTGGGTATCATTATCTTGACAGACATCTTTTTTCCTTTTCTCAAAAGATCCACATTGAAGCTTGAGCTTTGTTCTGCCGCTTTGAGCTGTTCACGTGCCTCATCGGTATTGTTCACAGATTTACCATTGATTCCGGTAATAATATCCTCTTCCAAAATGCCTGCAGATGCGGCGGCTGAATTTTCAACAACCTCCAACACTTCAACTCCATTACCTTCATTGATATCTTTGATTTTAAGTCCGATTTTCGGTTTTTTTGAAACTTGAACTTGAACATCCATGTTGTTTAGGTTCATGTCGTCGCCTATGATGTTTTCCATGATGATTTCGCCCTCATTTCCTACATAAGGTGGCAAAGGTGGGAGAGGTCTGTCACTATGAGGGAAAGGCATACCTTGAATATTGCGTTCTGCAATGACGATGGTTTTGCGGGTCACTCTCTTTTTCAATTGCAACTCAGCTTCGATTTTCTTTTGTTTCCCGTCGCGGATAACCGTGA